>NZ_JACRVR010000100.1:0-708 GCF_018811975.1 Acetobacter sp. P1H12_c
CTAGCCTGATCCTCATGGTGGCTCGCGTTATGCCTACGGTTCGGACGAACAGTCCCGTCTGTGACTTCTGATCAGCAAAAATATGCTCGACACGCGACCGGATAACGGATTTTCCTGCATTCGATTTCTGGATATGTCGTGGCATCGGCTTAAGATGAGGCTTTTTCCTGTGAACCTTGAAGACAAAGCCATGCTTCTCCATGAAGGCCTCATTGGCTTTTGAACGGGGCTGTATCTGCCCAGACATTAGACGCCGTATCGCTGCGATCAAGAAGCCCCTCACGTAGTCTGGCGCCATCGCTGGCAGCGGCATCCGTCGTCTTCCATTTGCGGATCAGCCGAAATTTCCGGTCGATGGAAATATGCGATTTATAGCCAAAGAAAGGGATGGCGAGATCCGTAGACGGGATCGTCCCGTCATCCTGACGCTTTGCTTTGGTGAATTTCAGCGTCCATCGCGCATGACGATCTTTATGGGGCAGCTTTGACGGCTTGTCCTGCCAATCCTGTGGGATCCGTCCGTCCTGCAGATCGGCCTTCTCCTCATTGGTATTACGCTGCTTTGGGGCCGCTACCAGTGTCGCGTCCAGGATCTGGCCTGACATGGGGAGATAACCGGCATTCCGCAGGGTCGCATCAAAGCGTTGAACAAAACATCAATTGCTCGCGCTTGTGTCAGACGTTCCCGGAACAGCCAGACGGTCCTAG
>NZ_JACRVR010000101.1:0-705 GCF_018811975.1 Acetobacter sp. P1H12_c
AGGTTCACAGGAAAAAGCCGCATCTCAGGCCTATGCCCCGCCATATCCAGAGATCCAACGCAGGGAAGTCGGTGATCAGATCTCGCGTTGAGCATGTCTTTGCCGATCAGAAATCACAGACGGGACTGTTCGTCCGAACCGTAGGCATAACGCGGGCCACCATGAGGATCGGGCTGGCCAATATCGTCTATAATATGCGCCGCTTTCTCCTCCTGGAGCGGATTAACGCGAGCGCGTAGCAATCCAGAGCATGAAACCCTCTCTCTGCTCAAAACGCAGAGTGAAAATCAGCACCAGCAACCAGAAATCAGGCGCAAGGGTAATCAATCAAGGGTTCTTCGAACCCTCCATCTGCTCTTCCGTAAAACGACTACGTTTCATCCGTCCGTATCCTTCTCGATCGGACTCTACTTTTAAATGGTTACATTTTCGGGGGTACGTCATCAGCACTGGATCAAACGGAGGACGGCCGCCTTTGCTTCCGTCTGAATAGGCCAGTGCCTTGGTCAGCTCCGGACGGAACACCTCAAAATCCACAGTCCGGGAAAACGCTTCAAGTTGATCACCAAGCCCGCTCAAACGAGAAAGCCGCTCTTCAACATCAAAGAAACCGGACTGTTTCATGTCGCCACTCCTCCAATAAAAACCGGAAAAATGGAATCACGGAGAGGGCCTCAAAACCAAGAGGGTTTTCGAACCCTCCAT
>NZ_JACRVR010000102.1:0-680 GCF_018811975.1 Acetobacter sp. P1H12_c
GGTCCAGACGCCGGTGGTGGAGCGTCATACGAGCATGGCGCAATAGGCTACGGTCCACAGCTGCCTTGGGGTGCTACAAGAGGACTGACGTTTTGGGAAATAAGCAGCTTCGACGGAACGTCCAGCACAACACTGCGCAGTGTGCCTGGAATTATCCAAGAAACCGGCGCGCATTTTACCAGTTACCAGGAAGCGCAAGTCGTATTTAATTATAACACGAATACGATTGAGAAACTTGATGGATCGGTATTCCCCACTGGTATTAATGGACAAGTCATAGTCTGCCAGACAACGCCAGATGCGCTAAACCGGACCGCAACGATTGTGTCCGGTGCTGGCACCAACACTCTCACAGTCAGCCAGCAAATTTTTGTTGATAGCCGCGACAAAACTGTTGGTGACCTCGTCCGGTTTGGACCAACGATTTATTCTCAGACTGATAACATGGTGTCGCAGTCGTGTGGCAATTGGGACTACTATCGGTTTCAAGACGCGTATGACGGCATAATTTACAAGCTCCCTTACCTCAGCTTTGATCGAATAGCCGGTCGCGTTGGAATCAACCGCCCTGATCCCAAGACGAGCCTCCATGTGGTCGGTCAGTCTCTGTTCGCCACGGCTTCAAAATTTGACGCATACAGCCTGCGGTTTAATGCTGCTGTAGCTATCAATGTTTTGCC
>NZ_JACRVR010000103.1:0-657 GCF_018811975.1 Acetobacter sp. P1H12_c
GGTTGGGGGTGGGCCGGGTGTGCTGCGTCGGGCGCGGGATGGCATGCGCCTGCGGTTTGTGGCCGGACGGCGGATGCGCGGCCTTAACCGGCTTGGGCGGCTGCGGGGAGGACTTGGTCAGCCCGTCATCCGCTTCGGGCAGCGGCGGGGTGGCTGGTGTTTCCTCAGACGGCACGGTGGGGGAGGGCGGGCCTTCCGCCGGGCTGGGTTCAGCCTGCCCGGCCTTGCTCGGGGCCTTGCCGGAATTGCCGCCCCCGGCTTCATCCGAATGTGGGCCAACCATACCGCTGGTGGATTCCGGCTGAGCAAACACCATTTCCACCGGGGAAGGCTGCTGGCCGTCCGGCGTGCCGTGCGGCGGGTGGTGCGTGGCCTGCCAGAGCAGCGCGCCCAGCAACAGGAAGTGTGCAAGGGCGGAGGCCGTCAACACCGGGCCGATTGTCGGCTCGGCGTAGACTTCCCTGCGGATAATGGGGGTGGCGGTGCCTTTGACGCGGCGGTAGCCGCTGGCCGGGCGGGCGACGGGCGTGGGGGATGCGGTCAGCCGGTCCCGTTCACCATCCTGCGGGGCAGGCGGCGGGCTGGCGGGGGTTGCTGTGCCGGGTGGGGAAGGAGGAACCAGGCGCGGTTCCGGCCCATCCCGCCTGCGCGAAGAAG
>NZ_JACRVR010000104.1:0-648 GCF_018811975.1 Acetobacter sp. P1H12_c
TTTATCCGACGACATAGTACATCCCTTCCTGCTTTAAGAGCCCACTCAAACATAGGATCCGGCAAAGTAGCACTATCAGATCCCCATCATCTCCCTTTATCCTGAACATCGTCACAACCTCCATGAAGGGAAGCTGACTTCACTCGATGCTCGGGGCCTGAGCCTCGAATCATGTGCCAATTTCCCTGTTACAATCAGGGTATGAGACATTCCTGAAACAGCAAGACGGTTTTTTCGCAATTGTTGACAYCGTTCGGCTCCACTCCGGATACCAAAACTGATGTCGTGCSCTACCATTYCTGGCGCRGGAGTTCCGTTTCCGGTCACCCCACGCCTCAGACATCAGTCTTTGTCCTTATAGCGACATCTCTCTGTCACGCCCATCGTCAGCGATCCGGTCCACCAGAGACTGGCAGAGTGCCTTCAGGTCTTCCGGACGCGCCAGAAGGTCGAGAAAGATACAGACAGGGGTGATCCCCACCCGACGGTAAAAGGCTTCACGCCGCTCGAACCGCTCCAGCCCCCGCAACTCGTGGTCGTTCCGGGTAATGCGGTTGGGTCCACAAGAACCGATAACCTCGATAAAGCAGGCAGCACTTCTCCTGCGCAATGTCAGGTCCGCCTTCTCCGCCCCGAGGTCAGCCATGA
>NZ_JACRVR010000105.1:0-571 GCF_018811975.1 Acetobacter sp. P1H12_c
GAACTGCCCGGAGATTTTGCTGACGCGACAGGAGAAACCGCTGAAGCACTGGCTGCGCTGATCGTCAGTTTGCATGATGACTCAACGACGCATGCCAGAATGGTTCGGGCCGGGCGTCGCTTTATTCGACAGCGACATGACCATGCGAGAATTATCGATGCACTCGGAAGGATCGCTCGAGATAGAAGGGATGAACGTCAAGCCGGGTAACCGGTGTATAATCAGCTTTTGCGGGGCAAACAGAATATTGTCTTCCAGACCAGAAAGAAGGCGAATGCCCCTGTTGCCTCGACGGAAACAGAGCAGACAGGCTGCTTTCGCCTCATCCGAGACATACGGGGATGACAGGTCACTTTCCACAAAGCAGACATTTGTAACTGAGGCGACTGCAGTGAGGCAGGTTTCGCAAGGCTGACACTGTATACCGTCGTTCGCTAATAATCCGTGCCCTAAGCCTTAATCAGCCTATATGCACGGCTAAATTATGCGACCAATGTCCTAATCCAGCTATTTCAAGCTCGAGATGTACCAGTATTCGACGTTCGACGAGATCTCCCAATATCGCGACCCG
>NZ_JACRVR010000106.1:0-571 GCF_018811975.1 Acetobacter sp. P1H12_c
AGCGCGGAGATCAGCGTGCGCGAGACCCTCAAACGGCCTCATCTAATATGCGCCTCATATGCAAGGGGCAGGGTGGTGGGTTTGTGTGGCTGAGGGTGGCAAGGCTCAGCATCTCAGGTGCTCAAAGTATGATTGCTGTCATCTGAGCCGACCTTTTGCGGATGTCGGAGGGGTGGAGCAGGTCCATCAGCTTACTCAGGCAACAGCAGTTATGCCGCTAACGCATTGAGAACTGGCGGGGAACTGGGGTTTTGCGTGTGTTTAAAAATTAAGACGCACTTTTTTGAAGTTTTTGTGTCGGATGGTGTTGACGGGTTGTGGGTGATCGCTTAGAAACCGCTTCACCGGACGAGATGACGGTTGGCAGCGGCCTCTGGCTCTGCTAGGTTAGTCGGCTCGATTTGGTGAATTGGTCTTTGACAAGAGAATACGAGAGAGGGATATGCTGACGGCGTATCTTTTTGATCTGATGACCTTTTAGGTTGTTAGGTTAAGGGGATCTGACTGAATTTCTGATTTGGTCATGACGTTTGTTAGTATATCTTGCATATGCGTTTTTAAGACAGACGTT
>NZ_JACRVR010000107.1:0-545 GCF_018811975.1 Acetobacter sp. P1H12_c
CCTGCATCGCGATGCGTTCAATATTGCCGACAAATACGGCAAGGATACTTTCGCGGTCATCCGCTATTTCGGCACGAAATACCTGCCGATGTTCTTCTCCATGAAGTCCCGGTTCGACGTTTTTGCGCAGCGCCTGCCGTTCCTGTCCGATCATTTCAGCGATCTGGCGATGCAGTTCCTCAGCCGCTTCCTGCCGAAACAGCTTCCCCAGCGCATGTGCGACTACCGCGACCGTTTCGAGCATCACCTGATGCTCAAGGTCTCCGCCCAGATGACCGGACCTGTTCGTGCCTATCTGGAGCAGTGGGCCTCCAGCACGGGCGGTGCTTTCTTCGAATGTACGCCGGATGAAGGTACGCGCGCCTTCCTGCACCGCTTCGCCGCAGCCGGTGCTGCCGTGCGTTATCGTGCGGTCCATACGAAAACCGCTGAAGATATCGTGGCGCTTGATGTTGCCCTGCGCCGTAACGACCGCGAATGGTTCGAGGTCCTCCCCAAGGAGATTGAGGACCGGATCATCGTCAAACTCTATTACGGCCACTTTT
>NZ_JACRVR010000108.1:0-518 GCF_018811975.1 Acetobacter sp. P1H12_c
ATGAAGCTTGCTGCGATGTGGATTGCGGACATGAATGTATGAGCGCAGCGGTCGTATCTGGTCGCAACACGTCGCCAGTCTTTCAGCTTTGCGAACATGTTTTCGATCAGATGGCGCTTTTTATACAGATGCCAATTGTAAGGTGGCTTTGATTTCCGGTTCTTCTTCGGCGGAATACAGGCTGTGATATTGCGTTCTGCAAGCGATAACCTGATCTGGTTGCTGTCGTAGCCTCTGTCGCCGATGACTWCTTCTGTTTCATCGGGAAGGTCAGCCAGCAGGACATCAGCGCCTTTGAAGTCACTGACCTGCCCCGCAGTCAGATGTAGACGGACCGGTCGGCCATGATCATCGCACACGGCGTGAAGTTTTGAGTTCAGGCCGCCTTTTGTCCGTCCGATATGGCGGGGAAAAGCCCCTTTTTGAGCAGGGACGCCGATGTCCGGTGTGCCTTGAGGTGTGTTGCATCAATCATCAGACGCTTCGAACGGCCAGCCTGTTCTGTCAGGGCGACAAAG
>NZ_JACRVR010000011.1:0-77338 GCF_018811975.1 Acetobacter sp. P1H12_c
TACCGATCCATCAAGTTTCTCAATCGTATTCGTGTTATAATTAAATACGACTTGCGCTTCCTGGTAACTGGTAAAATGCGCGCCGGTTTCTTGGATAATTCCAGGCACACTGCGCAGTGTTGTGCTGGACGTTCCGTCGAAGCTGCTTATTTCCCAAAACGTCAGTCCTCTTGTAGCACCCCAAGGCAGCTGTGGACCGTAGCCTATTGCGCCATGCTCGTATGACGCTCCACCACCGGCGTCTGGACCGCGAAACGTAATTGCCGCGTAACCGTTGGGGGCAAGATTTTCAAACGCGAGAATGTTGCCGCCCGGTGTTGTTACCCGGAACGTCAACTCACGGTAATTGGCATAATAACCAACTTGGAAAGGACCAATGGCCGGGTCTTCCCGCATCGGGATGGCAAACCCATTCTGCGTAAATTGCCCTACGCTAGATTCATCGAGGGGCACGTAGCCACCCGGCTGCCCGGATGAGCTTTTTTGCAAGGCGCTGGCGACCTGCGTAGCCATCCCGCCCAGAGTCTCTCCATCAGGACCAACACCCGTGTTGGGATGCAACGGTAGCAACGGAGTGAGCATGGCGGGCGTTGCCGTGCTGCTGCTGGTTGCAGGTGTAGCGGGCGTTACTGCCAGCGCGCTCTGGCCCTGCAAATAGAGCTGAGCTTGCTTGTCGAGCTGCGCAACACCGCTGGCTACACCAGCCTGATTCTGCACCGCCTGTGTGCTGGCATCATAGGCCTTTTTAGCTGCTGCATCTGCCTGTGTCGCGGCTGCCGTAGCAGACGACACAGCGTCGGGAATACCTGCTGCACTGGACACAGCACTCCCCAAAACCTCTACGCTCACCTGATGTGCGTCGCCGCCCGTAGCGGAGCCGCCGCCTACGATACCGAGGAGGGTGTCTGTCGCAGCAACAGATGAGGCAAGAGGGAGATCGGAGATGGGCGTACCGGATGACGTTGTGTTTGATCCAGACATTTTTGTCCTCGTTTGGGCACAAAAAAAACCGGCTCAGAGGCCGGTTGTGTGAAGGAAGGTGAGATGTGATCAGATCAGGCGAACAGGAGCAGGTCAGTTTGGGTTTGGCGATCTGCGGTCGCCAAAGTGCCGAATAACTGAGTGGTTGTGTCCGTTGCTGTCACGCCAAGCGGCTGCCCCGTGGTGTCGAGCAACCTCTCTCCAGCGGGTAAAATCAGATCAGACAAATAGGTTACCGTCTGAGTGCTACTATTGAGCAGTGGCGACCCATCGGGCAGGAGCAAATCGCTCAGACTGATAGAGACGACGGACGATCCGAGGGATAGGATTCCCCCGCCCGGCAACTGGATGGCGTTGGGCGGTATAGGGGTTCCGTCTTCCAGTGCGGGAGGAGGTGTTGCCACAGTCGCAACGGAATAGCTGCTGATGGACAGAGCAACATCCTGCGTGACTGTTCGGCCCTGCTGAGTAACCACGACCACCCGCACGGTCTGCGTGGTCCCCGGCGGCCCGCCGCCCAGAAAAACGCACGCCAGACCATTGACAACGCTCGTCCACAGCACAGCCAGATCAGTCGCCGAGCCGGTGGCCGTCGGCACGCTGGCGGACACAGACGCCACATAATCGCCCGTGCAGGACAAGACCTCAGACAGATCCAGACTGAAATCAAAATGGTCTGCGCTGGATTTGGGGGCCCACGAGAGCGTGACGATCTCCGGCACCAGCCCGCGTGTGCGTAAGTTGGCCGGGGCCGCAATCGGGATCACCCGCGAGGCCGCAGGTTGCCAGATTGGCGAGGGGATGGGTGCTGTCATGATGGCGCTGCCGGGAGCGCGGCGCTGGCGGTATCCGTGCCGTTTGCGATATCGCGCAGCGCCTTGAGGTACGTCTTCCACGCATCCGGGATGGCGTCGCCAAAATCGGTATATTCCGACTGCGTGTATGCCTTGGCAGAGGCCAGAGCCGTTATCGCCTTGTCCGCCAGCGTAGGCGTATACGGCTTGGCATACGTCCCGGCAGTTGCGACGGTGGAGATATCGATTACGGCCCCCTCTCCGTCCACCGCCTGCGGAGATCCGTCTGCGGCCGGGGTGATCCGCGCACCCTTGGACTGGGCGGCAAACAGTCCAGCGTAATCAGCGTCAGAGACGGCCACACACCCGGCGCTGACACCAGTCTTTGGCTGTTTGGAAAACCCGGTAGATTCAGAATACTGCCACATCATACTGAAATACTCCCAATAATCAATGCACTGCCCGTCATGGTGATGCCCGGTGCGTTGCAGGCCAGCCGGAATGATCCGATCGTTGCTGTGGGATTGGCCATTTTCCAGACCTGCTCCTGCATACCGACACCCACCACGTCTTCAACAGCAAGCCCCGGGATTGAAAGCAGACTCCCCATACCGAGGGGCCACGTTACAAAGATATCTTCAGTCTCGTAGCGGCCTGCGCCGTTGTTACCCCCCGGTCCGGTCACGCCTTGAAACTGAACCCACTGGACAACCAGTTTCCAGTTCCCGGATGTTGGAATCTCAACGTATCCATTCTGCCCCCAGCCGGAGACAAAGTCAGAAAACTTGGGGCACTGGCCATAAACCTGCATCTGGTGCCAGTTTTCAGACCCATCCTGAAAAGACGGCTGGCCGGTGGTGGAATCTATCGTCGCACCGATAATCCCCTTTGTGCCGCCGAGATTTTTGACGAACCACGAGTTCGCCCAATCCTGCGTGGCATAGCCATCAAAGAGACTTTTCCACGTCGCACCATCTTCTCCCGGCACCGTCACGTTGTTCTCAGCGGTGGAGATCCAGAACGTGCCCACTGCGGAGCCGGAGACAATCGCGCCAGACGGATACCCGCCAATGGACTGCGCGAGGGTCGAGTTATACTGCCCCACGTAGCCCGCCTGCAAAGCCTGCACAGCATGAGAGAGCAGGCGCAGAAACCCGTTCATATCCGCGCCGCGCGGAGGCTTGCCGCCAGCATCCTGCGCAATAAACGTCTCCGGCGGGAAGGCCAGAGCCAGCGATGCTGTGCCGTCGCCTGCCGTGCCCTGTGTTGCCGGGATCGTGGCGATATCCCCAGATGACGCAGAGCTGCCAATCAGCGTGGTGAATATGCTGTGATCGTCAGTGCTTTTCATGATGCGCTCTTGATCTGGTAGGAGACCTCAACGCCAGCCGGACGCGGCAGGACGCCACTGTTCTGGATGATGGAGACCTGCACATCCGTCGGGATGAAATTGAAAACATAGGCCATGGTCATATCGCCATTGTCTTTGACGTAGGCATCGCCCTGCCCGGCAAACAGCGTCATGAGGATGGCGTTCAGGCTGAGAACAGAGCCATCCGTAATGTTGGCCAAGGCCTTGGCATAAATGAGCTGCCGGAACCCATCATCAGACAGGCGGAAATTGCTGGTGACTGACGTGCCGGAGTAAAAGGGCGCGGTGTCGAACCCCTCTTCTGTCAGATCATTCGCTTCGGAAAAGCCAAAGTATTTTCCGGACGTGATTGTCAGGACCCGGCTGACACCCACAATGCGGCCCCACACGTCCAGCCCGTAGCCCTGCGCGGTGCTGAGGTTCCAGACGCGCTGATACCAGAGGTCAATCAGGGTGGCCGGGTCAAACGCCTGATTCCACCCCTCAAGGATGGTCTGCAGGCGCCGCGAGTTGGCGTATTGGGACAGGACCGTTTTTGCATAGTCCTGCATGTCATTGCACCGTGACGGTTATGCCAGACGCATCCAGTGTCGGGATCTGGTCAATCTGCATCTGCGCGGTGAAACCGGTCGGGCTGGCGACAGTCCCGATCGTGATTTCCACAATCTGCACCCACGTTCCCAGTGCGGCCACAGCCGCATAATAGCGGGACGCAAAGAGCTTGCCGCCAATACGTGCCCGGCTGCCGCCGTCGGCGCCATTAAACGCGGACAGAATGGCGGCCTGTATCTCGGTTTCCGCCGTGGCCGGTACCGCGCTGGAGCTTTGCAGGGTCACAGCGATATAAACCGGCGTTGCCGTCGCACGCGTGAACTGCACGGCATAGCTCGGTGCTGTGTTGTAGGACGCGCTCGGGTCCGCAACCGTGACAGACGTTGTGCCTGTGTAGCCGCAGCCGGGTGGTTTTTTGCTGAGGATAGCCAGAGCCACACCCTCGTCAGTGCCGCCGTTGACACACACGAATAGGCTATGAGCCGCGATAGAGACGCCGCCGGTCGTGACCGCCGCACCGGTGCCGTTGTCCGTCACGTAGGCGTCTGTCACGCCGGAGACGGCCTGCACCGCCCCGGAGATTGCGCCCAGTGCGCCAATGGCGTTTGCGGCCACGCTCTCCTGCCGCCGCTGCTCAAACGCGATCCGGCCTTCCTGCTCAGACCCGGTGACGCCTGCGGCCGGATTGGTGACGGACGAGAGGCCCGTGACGGACTGGTAGACGCTGACGGTATTAACCGGGCAGTCAATTGCGCCAGTGGTGGTGCAGGAAAACGTGCCCGTGGCCGTGCCTGTTGCGTTGAGCGTGATCGGGCCGTCTGCCGCGTATTTGTTGCCGGAGCTGTCCTGTATCAGCGTCCCCTCTGGCACGACTGTGCCCGCAGACCCGGTGCAGACAACTGAGACGACGGTTGCCGTGGCCCCGCGGCGCTCCAGAAAGTAAAGCTCCCCGATAGCATCCTGCATCTGGCCAGAGGCCCGCGCCGGGTCCACGCCATCAAACACAGCCATCATCTGGTCGTAAGCGTCGCCCAGAATGGCCGTGAGCGTCGTGGCAAGCTGTCCCTGCGGGGTAGACAGGTCCGAGTTCAGCGCGTTGCCAAATGCCGCATTGAGATCGGCCAGAGCTCCCGTCAGAATATCCGCCTCAGCCGGGGCGACGAACCCGGCATCCGTCAGGGAGGGCGCGGGAACGGATGTGGTGCCCGCGCTGTTAGAACCCGACATTTTGCGTTGTTCCGTCGCTGAGAGAGAGGAAGATGGTGCCTGAGAGCTGCCGTTGGGCGCTGATGGCTGTGATCACGCATTTTGCGGCTGTGACGTTGGGCACGGTGAGCGCGGCCTGCTCCGCCTGTGTGCGGAACACACCGGCCGACTGCGACCGACCGAGGATCAGGCGCATATACGGTAGACCCTTGCTGGTGTCGTAAAAGCACTCACCGGCAAAAACACGGATTGCGGACGCCACGTCCTGCACGGTGGAATATGGCTCAGACGCGACGGCGATATTGCCGGATGCGTCCAGAACCAGATCCCACGTTGTCCGGTCAAGGAGGAGTGTTGAGGCCATGGCGCCAAACAAAAAAGCCGCCCCGAAGGACGGCTAGATACAGAAATTTGGAGGATGAAAGGAATATAGAAAAACTTGTCGATGGAAGCAACCCTATTCCGGCAACCCAGTCTCCCCACTCCCAGCCTGCACGCCGGGGTGTTTGTGCTGCTCCAGGCTGATATTGCCCGCCTTTACGTCGCCCGTTGCTGCCACATCGCCAGACACATTAACCGCGCAGTTAATATCGCACTCGGCAGCATCAACGATGAATTTTCCAGCAGTTTTTACGTGGAAGTCTCCATTGACCCAGCCGCAGTATTCCTCGGGGGCTGCGTTTAGGTAGCCGCCGAGGTAGACCGCGTCCGCCAGATCAAACTGCCGGTACGACCCCGGCGCTGAAGGCTTACGATTGACTTTGACGTTTGAAATATCGCGGGCGCAGATGATAGCAATTCCGATATCACCTACTGCCGGATCGCAAATAAAGGCCCGTTTCCCCCCTTGCAGTCTGGCATACGGCGCGCCGTGTATGAGGCCGTGCGGTGTTGTCCGCCCTGCCCCGTCCTGCTGGTGGACCATCGGCAGGATATCGACAAACCCAGCCGCGTTCAGGCCGGTGCCGTTCACCGCCTTCACCTCCACCAGAGCTGGGCCGCCGCCCATGCTTAAAATCCGCCGGATTGCCGAATTGAGCGCGTTGAAATTACTCGCTCCGTCCGAGGCTTTTTTTGTCCCTGTGTATTTATCGCCCAAAGGTCGCCACCCTCCCTGCAAACTCAGGCCTCTGCGCCTCCACCATCGTAAACCACGGTCCACCCGGCGTTTCTGTTTGCAGGTCATGCTCAATTTTTTGCACAACCCACAAGCCATTGGAGGCCGGATACATGGAAGCTGCGCCTGCTACTTCCCGCAATTGACCATAATTATTGACCCACGCAGCAGGGGAATAATCGCTTTGCAGCTTGATCGTGTCCCGGAAATTGATGCCCGGATTAAACAGCGTCTGCACCAGAACGCCGCCCTGACTGTAATTGGGATAGCCAACCATGCCCGTGTCCGCCGAGACAAGTGTGGCGGAATCAGCCGCAGCAACATCCTTTGGCCAGATCGAGAGAGTATCCATGCCGATGTGGTATTCAATACCGACCGACCGGGCGCAGGAGTCAATCTGCTGCATCGCAGATCCGGGGTAATTGACGCCGCCGGTCATCACGGCATCAACGCCATGATTGGAAAATCCGAGACCTACCTTGGCTGCAATTGCTTGCATGATATCGGAAACTTTTGCGCCGGCTGCGAAGGATGTTGCGGCAATCGGCATTGCGGCCGGGATCGCGGTAGACAGGGCCGTAACCTGAAACGCCACATTCGGAGCGCCTGCGTAATCAACAAACGCCTCGACTATGCCGCCCGTGAAAATGGTTGGGCGCGTCGCCCCTGCATCCCCCGCGCGCACGGTGATACTGTTTGACGACTGGTCAATCACACTGGCCTGCGCCACAGACAGGCGGTTCATGGTGCTGAGCTTCATGCCCTCGATCCGGACTGAGCACATCATGCCCGTTTCAAGTCCAGTGCTGAGCACCTGACAGCTCACGCGATGGTCCATAAGGGTGATGGTTTCCGGGCTCCCGGAAAATCCGCCCTGCCTGATATCAAAATCGATATCAATTTTCTTTTGCGTGAAACTACCCGGCATTTTTCCCTGCCTCGTAGATCAGGATGTAGCGGCTACCAAAGCCGGTATAGGCGGGGTCCTGCGTTCCCTGCGTGTCAAAAAAGCAAAGATCACCCGGCATCCCGAGATATGCGCGCCTGACGATCCACGTTCGGTCCTGACAGACGATACCAGCGAGGATCTGCGTGCCATTCAGAGCTACATCCATATAGACGCCATTGGTACGCTGCTGAATTGTGAGTGTGACGGCATTGCCGGATAACGGGACATTGATCTGCTGATATGCCACGGCGCTGATGGGGATCGTAACGGTCGCCATCAGAAAATACCCCCTTGCGCCAGAGCATTCACCTGATCCGGCGTCAGGCTTTGCGTCTGCACATTGCCCCCCGTGACCATGGATTGTCCGGACGCATTCTTCGCCACCGCAGGTGTTTCTGTCGCCGTCATTCTGATTTCTTGCAGATAGATCCGCGCATAGAGCATGGAGACGCCTCTGCGCGCCTCCCGCTCCAACGAGTACCCGAGGATATTCACGTTGGAATATGTGGCCTCGGGCGTAGCCACGGCATACAGATCAAGACTGGAGGAAAGCTGACCGAGTGCCGCCGTGAACAGGGCCTTTGTCTGTGCAGCAGAGGACGGGGAAGACGACAGCCCCATTGAGGACAGGAGGTCAGAAAAAATGCTGGCCGACCCGTACTCGAAGCTGCTGCCGTCACACACCATCTCCACCTCATAGCGACCCGGTATGCGGCTCTTGTTGTAGCTGAGAAATGAACCGTTTTCCTGCGGGGCATCAGACGTCTGATACATGCTCTGGATGCCGACGGCCCGCACATGGCCCGACGTCAGAACCGGCTGGTTGGACGCGGTGAAAATCCCCCACTGACTAGCCGCATTGGTGATTGTGTATTCATCCAGAGCGGTCGCGAGGATAGTTGACGCGGATGCCTTGATGCCGGTCGCGACAGACTGCCCCAGCAAGGCCGGGACGCCTGCGGCTACGGGAATATCCCAGAGTGAGGGAAGGCCTATGGATGGTAGGGGCATGGGGGTAGAGTCTCATGTTTTGGGGGTGGGTACAAGAGAAAGGCGGCGCGCTGGCCGCCCTCCTTTATCAAGCCAGCGCCTTCCGCCCGGCCGGCCCTTCCTGCTCCAGATCGTTCCATAGTTGCATGGTGGCTAGAGCGCACTTTTGAAGAAGATCGCGCCTGTGCTTCGCGCGTTCTGTCTGTCCATCCAGAATGAAGGCACCGACGCCTCCCGCCATCGCTTCCCGCAATTCCACCTCACTCATACGCTTCACGCCAGCGTTGCCACCCCCGAAGGGGTGGCAGGCCTGTGTTAGGCTGTTTGCGCTGGCGTCCGGGCAAAAGGGCGCAGCTCCTCAATAATGGAAGGGAACCAGACCCAAGGCTGCACGGTGCCACTGGAGTGCGCCTTCGTCTTGTCTTCATACCGACCAAACTTCAGCCCCTTGGCGGTAGGCTTCCAGACCCGACGCCCCTTGAGGTCACGAAGCCCCGTGCAAAAGCCCTGCTCCGCCAGAAGCTGATTGACCTCGGTATTCTTCAGGCCGATCTCTCGCCCGATTTCGGTAGCGTTGACGGTTCTCTCTTGCACCGCAAGTGGCTGAGCTTGCCACCCAAGCTCTTCCGTCAGATCAATCCCCATCTGCTCTTTAACAGTGGCAACCGCTTTTAACCGCGCCTGCGTCAGATCCATTCCCTGCCGCTTGTTGAAGGCCAGCGCTGAGCCATGCAGCGCAATCGCTTTGCGAAGAACTGTAATCCGGTCGATGGGCTTTGATATGGAGTTAGGCATCGTTTCCAGCTCCAGCCAGCGATCAACCACCTTCTTACGCTGCTTGGCGTCATACCCAGTAATGAGAGTGATGGTGTGGCTGTGGTCGAGGTGGATGATTTTTACGTATCCACGATTATCGCGCTCAACAGTGTAACCCGTTGATTTTGCTTGATGGCTCAGATTTGAGCCATCTTTTTCTATCTCAGCGATCATCGATTCAATATCGCGTATTACGTTCTTGTGCGCCTTCCCGGTCAGTTCAGCAATTTCCTTGCTGGACATCATAGGGCTGGAATTTGGTGCTGCTGCTGTGATAACAGTATTCATATCAGTGTTTTCCTTATTCACTGTCAGAGGCGTCAGACTGCTTTCCTAGGGCTGGGTCTGACGCCTTTTTTGTTGCTTCAAAAAGAAGCTCATTGATTTCCGCCGTGATGCTCCGGAAATTCCCAAAAGCTGAGCGGCGAACTGCCTCATAAACATCAGGCCTGAGCCTTAATGTCATTCTGCGGCAATCGTTGAGTGGGGTAGAAATTTGCACCTCCCGTTGTTGACTAGACACTACTTACGCCACTGGCGTATTTAGTGTCAATGTTGTTTTTTGCGGAGATGTTGCTATCGACAGAGATCACACAAAGGTGGGGGAAGTAATGAGCGAAGAAGGTACGGTTCGAGTCACGTTACGGCTACCTAAGGATGTTCATTCCCAAGTCTTTGAGTTGGCGCACGACCATCGGCAGTCTCTGAACGCCGAAATTGTCTCCATCCTTAGCGGGCATATACTCCGCATTGGTGAGCAACGAAGCGCCTCAAGCGATATGCGGCAAGTTTCCGATCTAATGGCCAGTGATCCAATCTCAGAATCAATTCATATGGCCGTTTCTGCGCTAAGATCGCTCTCGGCGCTCGAGCAGCAAATATCTGAAGCTAAGCAGGAGTTGGAAGATCGGCTTTACAAAGCGACTAACGAGGGCAAACAATAACAGACCCTGACTCCCCAACCCCACCCGGTACGGGCATGCTCCCCCACATGGAGGATTCGCATGGTCGCGCTAACAAAAGAACAATGGCTGAGTGTATTATCGAGACTGCGGCCTTACGGCATGGCTCATGTCTCGGACATAGAGATATTTAGCGATATCAACCGCGATATTCTCAGAGAGAGCGTCACTTATCTGGCATCCCACGGTCTTATTGTTTCCTACTGCCAAGAAAGCTGTATAGGAAACCACTGGAATTGGGGCGGCGTTCAGCTCACGGCCAAGGGGCTTGATTACCTCAGTGAAGATGGTGGCCTGACAGCAGAAGACAAAACAATCACCGTCAAGCTGGATGGCGATACGATCAAAGCCTTGTTGTGCAAGGCAGTCGATGAAACGTCTGAGCCAGACGCCACGAAGGCGGGGCTCAAGCGGCAGGTGAAGGCGCTGGGAAGCGAGGCCCTGAAAGATTTAACGTCGTCTCTGATTTCGAAGGGGGTGGAGAGCGCACCGGATTTAATTCAGTGGCTCGGTACAGCCCTCGGCTGACGTTTTCGCCTTCGAAGGAAATCGCTCCCGAGAAGGTGAAGGTGGCCATGAATTCCTGCTCACCAAACAGGACCGGGGCACAAAAGCCTTCTGCCCCGACAAAGGGTGAGTTTGTCATGGCCATAAGTATCGAGCCGCGCCCGGTCGTCTCAAACCAGACCTTATCAATTTGCACGAGGAGATTTATCTGCTCAATCATGATAGTGGCTCCTGCTCTCTGTCCAATTTGGGCAGCTTAGTACCAGCGCCCACGCCGTACAAGAAGAAGTTTCCCCCGCCACCCGGTACAGCTATCCTCTCCGAAATTTAACGGGAGGTGGATTTGATTATTCTTATTTTAGCTATCATCGTGGCCCTGCTAATTTTTTCACTGATAAGAGCCTTATTTATTCCATTCCTTATAATCATGGTTATTGGATTCGTGGTCGGAAAGGTGGAGGGGGTTTTCGGGTCATCAAATCAGCCCTCGCTACACGTCGCGACAACGGAAATTCCCAAAAATGATGAAGAGAAAACTTCTTCAGATCGCCCCATAAAGATAAACACGCAGCAAAAAAAAGTGTGCTCCTATTTTTCTGAGTATAGTCAGGCCTACCTTCCGTTAGAGGATGCGTGGCAAAAAGCTGAAAATCAGGGCAATAAGATAGCTGCAAAAATCATCCGCGATCCACTGCGCGGGAAAATAGACAATGTTTTTAATGAAAGAAATAAAAAGATAGCTTCCTATTTAGGAAGAGAGCATCCGCGCATAAAAAACTGGTCTCTATACGTAAAAGAATTCACTTATACTGACGATATGGATGGAGGTTCACTCAGCGCTGATCTGATTTCTCCTTGCTCTCCAGAAATATCGGTTAAAATATTCCTCTACACACCAAAGAAAGATGATCTGCCTGTTCTGGCCAAGATATCAAAAGGCAGTGTGATTGTTGTTTCTGGAGACCTTTTGCCAAAGCATGAAGACGAAGGGCTTACGCCCGACAATATAGAGTGGGGAGGGAGTTACTTATGGGGTGGTTTTGGTGATTTGGCCGGGCACGATGTGTTCATGAATCCAGAATTCGACATCCACCCAACCAGTTTTCAATTGCCTTCCACCCCTTAAACTAGCCCCATATTAGTCTGCCACGCCTGCATGCGAGGATCATTGAATGCTGATTTGACGGCCTTCGTGATCTGCTTGGGGTCTCCGCCCGGGGCGTGAATAGTCATGTGGTTGGTGACATTGTTTGTATTGCCACCGCTGGTCGGGGCAGACAGCGCTGCACCCACGACACTGTTCTGAGAGGCAAGATATTCAGCCAATGCGCCGCGCTTTTCTACCTCTCCATCCTGATCTTTTGGCCGCTCAAAATACCGGGAAACAATAGCCCCGGCCATTCCCGGATCAGTAGACTGCCTCAACAAGTCCCCAGCCTGCTTTTCCGTGTGCGACAGCTCCCAGTTCGCAAAATCCATTTGCTCCTTGGTAGCGGCGTCTTTGTCCTTCACGGATTGCATGGTGTGCCCGTACCGGGCGGCATATTGCGCCTGGCGGTCTCCATGCCATTGGAAAAGCCCATATGCGCCGCCGTTATCCCCAACGGAAAACGGGTCAAGCGCACTTTCTGACATGGCATTAGACAGTAGGCCCATGGCCTGCTCCCTACTCCACCCCATGCCTACGGCAGTGTTGGCGACATTGATCATGTCGGCCGGTGACGCGGCGTTGACAGCCTTCCTCACGCTCTGTTCCGCATAGGAACGGCCAAGGCCGACATGGGACGCGAGGTTATCCATGAACGACGCACCGGGGATGTTTTTGTCTATCCAGCCGCCGAGATCGTCGTTTGGGTCAACTGCCTGAAGCCCCTTGTGCGCCGCATACCCCACGCCTGCGGCTGCAAGCAGTTTTGACACGCCACCAAGCCCTGCACCCGTTGCAGCCGCCAGCATCTGCACATTACGCAGGACAGCAAGGAATTTTGAACCGACCCAGAGAGCGAACAATCCCTCAGCCACGTTCTGCCAGCCACCAACGGCCTTCGCCGCATTATCAGCGCCAGACGCAAAATCTTTCACGTCCTGCCCGATCTTGCTCCAGTCAATGCTGGTCAGATAGTCCCACCATTGCTTGATCTGCTGACCAATCCCGCGCCAGTCAACGGACTGGATTTCATCGCCAAAGCGCTTCACATACTGGTCAATATCCTGCCGGAGCCAGAGTTGGTTGCGGTCTACCAGGCCGCTGACCCACTGCATCAGCTCATGCACTTCCGGGCTCAGGTCGGTCATGATCGAACGACCAAACGCCTCTGACTGCGCAGTGAGCTTCGTCCAGTCTTCCAGCAGTTGCGCAGATGCGCGCGTGTCGCGTTCCGTTGGTGCATACTTCTGAAGCGACGCGTAAAGCTTCTGGATATGCTCCGGCCCCTGCTCCAGCAGGTTGATGAACCCCTGAGAGAACCCGGCCTGAGAACCAAGGGCGGAGAACAACTGCGGGCCAAGGCGCTGCGCTGCACGGGCGAGGTCCGGCATGAGGCTGTTCATGTCCCGCAACTGGCCGTTCGCACCTTCCAGTCGTACACCCATCTGGCCGAACGTCATGCCCAGATTGCGCCGCCCGTCGATGGTCTGGAACTGGGATACCAGAGAACCGAGAGAGCTGGACACATCCTCAGCAGAGCCGCCAGCAGCCTGCGCGGCCTTTTGCCACGCTGTCAGGCTGTTGACTGACACACCCAGATTGCGGGCCATATTCCCTGCTGCCACGTTGGCGCTGGTCGTGTCGCTGATGAAGGCCTTGAGCGTTTTCCCGGCGGTCAGGACAGCAAAGAAGGCCAGAGCCTTACGCTCCAGAGAATGGAAGGCATCCCCCGCCGTATTGGCGGCCGTCGCAACGCCATCACCCATTTTCGCGGCACTGGTCTGGACGTGCTTAAACGCCCCCTCAGCCTGCTTCTGCCCCTTCACGACAGCCTTGGCGTCCAGACCCAGAGAGACGACGAGGGAATCAATCATGGTGGGCATGCGTACTGCTTTCGGGAGAGTTGATTTGCCCAGAATCTCAATATTCCGGCAGTTTCATTCTGTTTTTTCTGAAGATCTTCGAGGTGAATATGTATTTCTTCGCTCAACTGATCCCGGTTAGCGCTGCCTTCCGCAACGGATCGACTGTTTTTCTTCTGGCTAGCCAGACAAAAGATTGGAAGAATTGCAATGTTTTCTCGGCAATTTATGGTAAAAAACGCGATGACGTGAGTGTATATCTTACCGATTTAAAGAGGCAGGATTTATTCATAGAGAATCTTCGTGAAAAACTAGACCCGGATTCCATTCTATATCTATCAGTTTACTTTAATGATCTTTCTATCCCAGCCAGATATTTTTGGGACGAGTGGGAAATGAAAGAACGTAATTAAAGATATTTTTACCTATTAAACCTTTTCACAACAGCAATCTCCAGCAAGTCTTCGAAGCCCTCGCTGTCATAGACCGTCTGGAGATCGTGGAGGCTGGCGACGCCCTCGCTGATTACGAGGGCGATGCGCTCACTGATGTTTCTGCATCGGGCGACGGGGCGCTGTTTCCCATTTGCAGCAGCAGGGACAGCAGGGAGAACAACTGGCCGACGCCCTTGAAAAAATCCACGTGCATGGAGAAGGCCTCCTTCTGGAGCCAGCCCACTGTGGGGATTTCCTCAATCTGGTTCGTGTTGGCGGCCAGTTTGAACGGGATGGTGACAGCCGGGTTCGCCAGGTCCGGCACGTAGGCGACGCACTCAAGGAGCTGATCAATCAGCGTGTCCATGGTTGCGGGCTCCATGCTGCCAAAGATGCCGATACCAGCCGCAGCGACTTCCGCAAGGCCGCCGCCCTCAGTTAGGCCGGGAATGGCGCCACCGCCCTTAATGGCTGCCTGCACCGCATGTCGCCCCCATTTGTCGGCCTCATAGGCGGACATGCGGGTGATGATGAACATCTTGCCCTTGTCAGCGCCCTCATGCGGGACGGTGACGGTTTTCTGCTTCAGCGCCATCAGATTGCAGCCGGGACAACCCGCTCCCAACGCACCTCAAAGGCCCGGGCTTCCAGAACACGGGCAGCGGACGGGATCTGCACAGCGGAGCGCAGATAGCCGCGCGTCAGGGTGTATTTCTTACCGATGGACGGAAGCTGGATCACCGCGCCAAGCCGGTAGATCGTGCGGGCCTGATCCTGCGCGGCGACGATGCTGTCAAACACTGAGGCCTCGTCGCTGCTGGCCTGAAGGCTGATGGTCTGGCTTACCGCATTGGCAACCCAGCCCACGTTCAGATAGCCATCCACGGACATGGACTCTTCGGCCAGCTCCCGCGCCTCAGTTTCAAAAGCGCGGTCGGCGGAGAAGTTTTTCAGCGTGAAGGGTGCGTTAAACAGGCCCGGCACCGTGATCGTATAGATCGCGTTGGCGGATGTAATCAGGAGATCGGAAGACATGGTTACTGCACCTCAACGCTGCTCAGATTGATGGACTGCACGCTCTGGCCGTCGGAGTACCAGAACTGCGCGGGCGGCGTGGTGCGCTTGACCCGGTAGGAGGCCGGAGCGGTGGACACGTTGGGTTTGAGGTACCAGCCCTGCGCCTGAACCGTATCCGCCGCCGTGGTGTTGCCCGCCGCGTTATTGATCTGCTGCTTCTGGGAGGCGGTCAGCGTTACGCCAGACTGCACCGCACCAAAGCTGACTGCTGTGTTGATGGTGTCCTGCAAGGCCGCCTCAACCAGCGTATCGCCTTCAGTGTTGTAGGGGATCTGCCCGTTATTCAGCAGCAGGTTGACCAGATCAGTCGTGAAATTCGCGTTCATCCAGATCTGGTTGACGTAGCTGTCTGCCCACAGGAACGCGCCAGAGACCGCCCCGTTATCAAAAAACTGGAAGGTATCGCCCTTATTGGCATACGCACCGTAGAAGCTATAGCCGTTGGCCAGCAGCGTTGCTGCGGTCGTGCCATCCGTCACGCTCGGAATGACGTTGGCGTTCTGGATCATGTCCAGGTTGCGCCGTCCGCCTGCTGTACCGAACGGGAGAGAGGCCATCCAGCCGAGCGCCAGAGCCGCAGCGTTCGGATCTTTATAGACCGCCGTGATGCCGCTGAGCGTCGTGCCTTTGAGCCATACACCAAATGCGGTGGTGCTGCTGGCTGTGGTCGCCTCGGTATCCGTGTCCCACAGCACGCCGAAGATGGTGTTGTTCTGCGCCGACACCCATGTTGCGAATGCCTGCTTGTCTGCCAGAACAGGTTCAAACGCACACGTCACGCCATTCCACGAGGCGTTGGCCGCCAGCAGCTTGGCGAGTTCGGTTGCCATATCCCCGCCGGTTTCCGGGTACCCACCGATCAGGAGCCGCGCCGGGGTCTGGGTCGCGTTGGTGTAGCCGCTGAAATAGACCGCCGCCATGGCTGCTTCCGTTGAGGATGCGCCAAAGGCCGTGGCGACTGAGGCCGCGTCGTCATATTCCGTCACGGTGCCTTCTGCCACGACGCTGACGGTCTGGGTCAGGATCAGGCCGGTCAGGTTATTCAGCCCACCACCAGCGGACAAAACGCCGGGGGTGACTTTGACTTTCGTTGAAATGGGGATGCCAGCCACGGGCTACTCCTCTGAGGGATAGGTTGTATCGACCTCAAGCGTGTCGATGGTGAGTTTGTCGGCGAACTGCTGAGGAATGCGGGTTGTGATATTGGCCTGTAAAATCAGGTCCACACTCCAGCAATCCTCGTAGTTTTTCTCAGCATTGATAAAACCGAGCTGCCGAATGTCTGATGTATGCAGCGGGGCTATGGGCAGGCCGGACGCCGCCAGAGCATCCGCCGCGCTCATATCTCGCCAGAGCATTAGGACAGATTGGATCAGGTTGCCTGACCCCTGCCCGAACGCGGATATCTGCATGGAAATGCGCGTCTGTTCGACCACCACGCGCTCAGTTTCCGTGTAGGTCCATCCGTTGGTGGCGATACGCTCCCGGCCAATGATGGTCATGAGCATGAACGGATCAACAGGCGCGGGCACGTCATTTAGCTGCCCCTGCCGGATTGTGATGGAGAAAGGCAGGATCGACGTGATCCACGCCTTAACCGCCGTGTAAATCTCCTTCTCGGACGGGGTTACGAGCAGCCCGGGGGCGGTGATATCTGGCGGGTTACTGCGACCTTGCACCATTCAGCCTCTCCCCATTCCTCTAAGGATTGGGTCACTTTCCAGAAAGAATCGTAAAACTTGATGAAGTCGCCGCCATATTGCAGAGGGCGGTTCAGAGTCTTGATGCCGCCCCGGATATAAACGGCGCGCATATCGCCTTGCTGGTTCAGGTTTTCGACCTGTTGCAAATCCTGCGAGGTCATGGCCTGCACCTCAATCCAGATGCGGCACTCGATATATTTGGGCACAACCTCGCCAGACGGCGTATCCTCCACACCATCGCTGGCATACAGATCAGCCGGAATGCACGGGTTGACCGCGCCGGTCATGCGGCCTGCTATGCCGAAGAGGTTGAGTGGCATTTATTTGACCTCGTAGGACACGGAATCTCTCATGTGTCCTGTATCAACAAGGGGAGCATCAAATCCCTTCTTCCTGATGGTGCTGGGAGCATTGCCGCCGGCCTCACCGAAGGCCTTAATCTCCGCCTTCATCTGGTCTGCGATTTTTTCACCAACAATGTTGAGGGCGTTGTGCGCGTTGTACCCACTCGCCTTGAGTGCCGCCCCCATCTCCGCGCCCCATTCATCTTTATTGTGAGCTATAGTGTCTCGCATAAAAGGACGCGCAGGAATGGTGATTACATGCGCAGGAACAGTGTGCGTGGTGGCGAAGTTTGACTTGCTGCGCCTGACGAATTTCCCCTTCTTGTTGAAGGTTCCATCCTTCCTGATGGATCGGTAAATTTCCGTCTGATGCTCCGGCACTTCAACAGTGCCTCCAAACTCCTGAACCGCAGCGATATACGCAACAGGCGTTCCATCGGGATAGGTTGCGTCCTCAAAAAACCCGACCTGCAATTCCGTCTGGCCGCCCACTTTATCCACGAGGGTTGTCAGCGCGCGGCGTACGGTATCCAGTTTAAAGAGCTTCACGGCCATATGCGGGGCCTTTGCGGATATCCGGGAATATACCGGGCCTGACGCAGGAAGCGCGTTGCGGCCCAGAAGGATGCCCCCGGCTGGGTTTGGTTGAACCACGCGGCACGCTCCGAGGTTGTGCCGTAGTCTGTGCCAATAGAGACGCTGCCCCGTGTGGCGTTAGAAACGCGCCCCACAAGTCCACCCGTGCCGCCCTGATCCTCTGGGAGGTTCAGGAGCGCGAGGTGCGCCACTAACAGCCCCAGCAGAAGCCCCCGCCTAACGAGGTTCTGCACGGGGCTGCACGGCGTGTTGCTCAGGTAAAGCGTGGCCTCGTCAAAATATGACTGCGCCAACGCCTGATTGACGTTCTGAGCAAGTGCCGGATACCGGGCCGACCACGCCGCATAATCAAACGTGACAACGCCCGTGGTCGTGCCAGGCATCAGGCGTCTTCCTTATCAAACGGCTTCACGCCGGGGAGCTCGTCTTTGTTTAGCCCCTCAAAGCCAGTGCGCGTGTCCCGAAACTCAGAAAGCCGCGCCACAGCGTCAGACTCTTTCGGCATGGCGAAGATCAGCCCCTTCTTGAGAGGCATGTAGTTCGCATTCTGCTTCGTCCATGCTTCCCAGAAATCGGCTGACACCTCGGTGCGGCCACCCATGCCGAGCATGATGTTTTCCCGCTTGTGGTAGCGCGGGTCGCGCCGGGCACCCGCGAGGCGGATACTCTCCTTGGGTGCTGGAGGCGTCATGATCGGCTGCGTGGCCTGTGCCCGCGCAGCAAGAACACCCTCGTCGTAGAGGTCCAGCACGAGGCCGGACGGCATACGACAAATAACGGTCACGGTTGCGCCGCTTCTGGAAGATGTTGCAAGTGCCATGTTTTCAGATCCCCGCCATTGTCACGCAGGCGATGGGGTAGAACCAGATGGTCCCCCACGTGCCCTGTGATTTTTTCTGCCGGAAGTTGGAGGAGTAGCGCTCAACCGCATGTGCGCGCATCTTTTCGGTGAATGCAGTCGTGACAGTCTCCTGCCCGTCAATTTCATCCACAAAAAGCTGCATCATAGAGACCATGTTGTTGCCACCCCTTAGATCGGCACCGGCCTCTGGGAGTGTTTTGATCTTGAGGTTCGGCAGGTTCTTTTTCAGCAGGTCGCTGAGAGACACCTGAAACTGGTTGGTGTAGAGCAGGCACTGCTGGCGGTCGGTCGGGATAACCGACGTCATCGGCGTTTCCAGCGTCAGATTGCCGCCCATCTGGACATTGAGCTTCTGAAACGCCTTCAGATAATCATTGTAAACCTGAATGGGGTCGAACGTATCGAGCCAGGTATTACCAGCAGCCGCAGCGCCCGCCGTGGTGGTTTTCGGCAGTGGCGCAATGGCTGCGGGCAGGTTGGGGTCATTCAGCGCACCATACAGCTCCATACCGGAAATCCCGAACAGGGAAATCAGGTTCTGGTTCTTGTTCAGGACGGAGACGCTGGCCTCGTTTTTCTGGTTCACCCAGTCGATCTTTGCTGCGCCCATGCGCGCCACTTCGCGCTCGCCCCATTTCGTCCACGTCTGATAGTGGAAGGACTGACGCTGCGGCCAGTTGGCGTTGGCGTCGGTATCGCCCGCCTGACTGTAATCGTCATAGGAGGCGGCGTAGCCGGACAGTTCCACCATCGGGAACTGAGCGGTATCCGTAACCCAGTCACCCTTCTTGGCGCTGCCGTAAATCTCTTCCGCCTTTGTCGGCGTGATAATGGCCTTGATGATCTTCGGATCGGTGTAGGTCGTGAAGATCGCCGGAATGCCGCTGTTCGGGGCTGTAACCGGCAGGCCTGCGGGCAGCGCGTCCAGCCCCATTTCGGAGACATACCCGCGCACGCCGTCCATGACGATGCCCCAATCCTGCGCGAGGCGGGGGGCATCCTTTCGGAACATCATGTTCATGTTTCAGTTTTTCCTTACGCAGCCGCGACCGGGCCGGTGATGATGATGGGAGAGCCAGCGGCGTTGCACTGCGAGACCTTCCACGCGGTTTCAACGTAACCGTCCACCGTGGCCCCGGCCGCCGCCGTGCTGATTGATCCGTCCGTTGTGGAGGCGAAAACAGACTGGCCGTTGGTGGAAATTGTGCTGGACGTGGCCCAAATATCGCCCCCCTCAGCAAGCTGCGCCATGAAGCCCGCGGGGATCATCATGGTGCTTTCCTGCAGGTAGCGCGTCGTCAGGCCTTGCTGGTCGGCGTAGACAAACCCGGTTGGCGCGCCTGCTGCAGTTACGCTGCTGGTGCCGGTCACGTTCAGCGTTAGGCCAGACCCGCTCCCGTTCGTGGTTGTCGCCACGCCGTTTGCTGTCGGATCCGTGCTCTGCGCGGTAGCGCTCTGGAGCGTTACAGCGGTCACAACCCCGCCTGTGCCGATTGTGGACACCGTGGCTTTGCCGCCAGCAAACGCCGCCGTATCGCCAACAGCGTAGTCTGTGCCGCCTGCGTCAACAGCCAGTGCCGTGACTGTGTAGGTGGTTGCGTCGGCAGGCGGTGCGTTCAGCACGGTCCCATCGCCCTGGTCCCACCCGAAGGCGGCAATAGCCAGCCCGCTTGCACCCGCCCGAAACCCGTTCGGGCCGGGCACAACAGTGCGCCGGGGGTTCTGGCTGGCCCAGCGGCCCGGGAATCCCGCAGGCCAGTTGTAATTTACGGAACTCTGGAAAGGCATATCTGCCTCCTTACAGTTTGCGAGGCGCTGCCACGCCATGAAGGACGCTGCCTTCGGAGGCGGAGTCAGCAGCAATCAGCGTGGTGCGGGTGGATGCGGAAACGATGCTGCGCTGCTGGTCAACCAGCGCACGCAGGCCTGCGGTATTCACGCCATCAAGCCCGGAGATGCCCCGCTCTTTCAGGGCGTAGCGCATGATATCGTCCGCGCTATCGAGGCCGTAAACGTCCCCAACCAGCGGTGCGACAAGGCGCTTGGCGTCCTCAGCGGCACGGGCGCGGGAGCGTTCAGCTTTCAGGGCGCCGTCAACAGCGAGGGAGATGGCGCGGTCCTGCGCCTCAATGCGCTTCTTTTCCTTCTCCTCGCCCTCAAGCTCAGCATTGGCTTTGCGCCCGCCAGCGGCCTCGTTGCGCTTACGCTCTTCTTCGGCCTCATCTTCAGCTTTTTTCTTTGCCTCAGCTTCGGCTGCTTCGTCGGCGGCCTTTTTCTCCGCTTTCTCGCGGGCCTCTTTTTCCTCGGGCGTTTCGTCCTCGGCGCCGGTATCGTCCGTTTCGTCATCGTCCATGCACTTCTTCACATCCTCTTCGGATGCGTCGAGAGCCAGACGGCCAGACTTTAGCGCAGCCGCAACCTTGGCCACTGCTGACATGGGCACACGTACGGCCATGCTCTTTTCCTTTGTTTGGGTGGGTGCGCTGTCACCAATAATGGCGGTCTGCACACGGGGGTTTTCAACGAGCGCAAGATGGTTGAAGCGGATATCCACCATCTTGAGCGTGTAGGGCTGGCCGTCTATTTCGCCAGCCTCAGGGATGGCCCGGTACGCGTATCCCGCTGAGACACACCGCTTCGAGCCGTCCTGAATGGATTTGATTGCGTCGCCGTCCCAGATCGAAAGCTCGCCCACGAGATCAGGGGCCTCGAACTTGGCATTGGCGACAGAGCCGACCGTAATCTGCTTGGGGTGATCCTCGGCATTGATCGGCTGGTGAATGTCGAGGATGGGCTTGCCGTTGATCGTCTCAGCAGCGGCGCGGAGCGCGTCAGCATCGCGGTAGAGCTGATAGATTTTATCAGGCTCCAACCCCAAAGCTTCCGCCCCCGGAATTTCGCGCCCATAGTAGGGAGACACCACGGCGGCGCTGAGGATGCAGCGTTCGACAAACAGGTGTCCGTCCGCGTCTATGCGCCGCACGGAGCGGTCCAGAGCGAGGATGGTGTCAGTCATCATCAAATCCCGGAATAATCACCGAAGACACACACCGGCAGTTGCAAAGCTCGCCGGGGTGTATCCATTTTTCGTCAATGTAAGCGCCCTGATCGAGTTGGTAGCGCAGCTTTTCCCGCCCCGCTTTAAGATGGCTCGGCCGGGGTACCTTCCCAGCGCTGGAATGGACCCAGATCGCTTCCTTGAGGCCAAGCTCCATCTGCCGCACGCGGTTGATGGTGGCCGTCGCCTTGTTGTTCTGGTCTCGGGCGATAAACGCAGCCCGGCGCTTGCTGATGCCGTATTGCTTCTGGAGCGTTTCGGAGAGGCTATGCAGGTCGCGCCCGTTCATCACGGACAGATTGACTGCCGTATTGATGCCCCTCAAATGGTCCTCTGAGAGGCCCTTAATCAGGCTGACGTTTTCCTTTATCGCCTGCTCGACCATGTTCTTCACGAGCTGCGTCGGCTTGAACTTGACGGTAAACCCGTGCCGCTTCAGTTCGGCCATAAACGCGCCCTGAGAATGCTTCTGCGCGCCTGCCACAGCGCGCTCGGCCATCTCCTGCGCCAGATCGTCAAACCTGTTGCGCCAGCGGCGGGTGATCGCGTCCATCGCTTTGCGCAAGAGCGCTAGTGGCGAGGCATCTGCCCCGATTACCGGCTCTACAGGGCGATAAGCAGCCTCGACCTCAGCCACAACCTCGCGATGCATCCGGCGAAGCAGCTTGACCATCGCACCATAGTACTGTGCCTCAACGCCCGCACTGGCCCGCACAGGGGCAATGCGCTTGCCCTGCGCAGACTGACATCTGAGTTGTGCCACTATTGCCTTCTTGATGCTTCGAGTATTTCAGGTTTGGTGGCGTTCCCAGTGACTGAGCAGAGCGCGGGTCCTGATGCTGCGCAGGCAAGCATCAATCTCTTTTCTGGCTCCATCCTTGTCTGATGGGAGGACGGCCTCCGATGCTGCATCCGTGCATCTCTCAATCTTTTTGATTAAATCACCGTAGACATCATAGATGCGGTTTCGCTCACGGCGCTTACTAAGCCAGCCCATGATGCTTATGCTCCGGCCTTGATGCCACAATGGCGCTCTGCACCATCATAATCGCTTCCCTATACGCAGCCTCTCGGTCTGGCCGGTTGTCACGATAAGCCACTTCCGCATTGGAGCAGAGCGACTCTATCAATTCTCTGGAATTTTTTTCTGAAATCATCTTCAATCCTCACTCTCTTCGCCACGCTTCAGCAGCCCCTCAAGCCCCGCGCCATCCTCTTCCGGGTCTGGCGGCTCAGGCGGCGGCCCTGAGATGCTGACATTGCGGTAGATGCTGTGCGCGTCGGACGCATTGCGCTGACGGCACTCTGCGGGAGCCATGATGCCCGCCTGCACATTCACCGCGTCTGTGTCGGTCTTGATCTTCTCAACCTCAGCTGCCTCTTTCTCGGAGAGCTGCCAGAGGTGCACAAATTCAAAGTCAAGGTCGGGGTCTATCTCGCCCCACAGGTTAAGCTGGACCACTTCAAAAATAGTGCGGGTAGTCTGCGCGACATTCGCCTCCTGAAAGGCTGCAATCTCGTCGTAGAAGACGCGGATTTCACCTTCAGATGAAGCGTTCAGGCCCTGAGGCTGGATGCCGAACAGTTTCACGAGCGGGATGCCAGGGATACCGGCCATGAACTCCTGAGACTGGGCCTGCATATCTGACAGCCCAGCCAATGGGGCCGCCTTGATATCAAACTCCTCGCTCTCCTTATCGAGAACAAACGTGCCGTTGTTACTCTGCCACGCATTCATGGCGGCGACGCGGCCCGTGACGCTGTCCGCATCGATATCGCCATAGCTCATGCAGCCATCAGCCTGCATGTTGCCGGTCATATCTGTTTTCAGGATCTTGGTGGCGTAGTTGCTCACCATGTCCGAAACAGACTGGCGCGTCCGGAGGAAGTTGTGGACGTACGCCTCAAGCTGCTGCGTAAGGGACAGGCCGCCGAAATTGAATGCAGGCTTGAGAATATCCGGCACTTCAAACGGCACGACCGTCAGGAGGCGACTGGCATGCACCTCCACGCCCTGCACCCACCACGTTGTGGGTTTGAAATAGTCTGGCCTGAGCGGGTTATCAGCGTTGTAATTGTTCGGGTTCGTCCACATCGGCTCGACATTTTCGATCCGACGCAGGGAGCCTTTCTTGATCCCGTTCTTGTTCACTGTCAGCGGCTTCATCTGCGCCTCTGATGTGAGGGGTGCGCCGTTGACATCGATCCAGATGTGCCCAAGACCAAAGCCGAGCCCGTGAATGATGTGACGACGTACAACCTCACGCACTCGCAGGCGCTTGAACTCCGCCTCTACGGCGCAGATTTTGTCAGCAACCGTGTCGTCTTCGTCGTCCTCAGTATCCACTGAGCGGAATCGTATCCACTCACGGGTGCATTCCTTGGCCAGCGTCTCCACCGGCTTCCGAAATTCGGCCCGCAGCATCATCGCTGACAGGTCCGCGTAGCCCTTGAAATTCAGGCCGTCCGCAATGAAGCTGCTGACGATGCTGTAGTTTGCCTGCGTGAACTCTGTCAGCGCGCTATCGAGCGCAATCTGGCCGCTGTCACCTCGAACGCCTTTGGGGGGCACATAGGGCGCAAACACCCGCTGCGCCGTCTCAAACAGGTCATGCGCTTCAGGAGCATTGAAACGCGGCAGGCGTGGTTTTTTCTGCGTGACTGGCTCAATGCGCCGTACCGGCTGCTCAGCCTTGGGCGTGCGCTTGAACCAGTTTCTCATTGTCGGGCTATTCTCTGCACTGTCTGCTGGGTGAATTTCGGCATACGGCGACGATTCTGGATCACGCCATCAAGAGCGTACCGCAGAGCGTCGATGTAGTGGTTCCACGCGTCAGCAATGACGGGCAGAATATCCTCGGTTTTCTTGTCCACCTTGTAGGAATACTTGCGGAATTCCTCTGCAATTCCCTTGCAGCGCGGATGGACTATGATCTTTTTGAAGGCCTTGAGCCGGGCAACGCCGTCCTCCACGCTGCCCGGCCATTTCTCGGCTGCGCTGATCTTGAAGCCAAAGCGGTTCGCCAAAAAGCTGATGGTTTCTGGCCGGGCGCCATCCGCCTTCCACGGCCAGCGATACGCGCCGGGGATCTCTTCAAGCAGGGCTGGCGTGTCATCCAGCTCCACACCCACGCCGCCCGCTTCATAATCAATGAACAGGCACTCGTCCTGAATAAAGCACCGAACCGCAGCGGTCGGGTCTTTCGCAAAGCCCCAATCAACACCGTAATAGAACCGGGCTTCTTCCGGAGAGCGAAAGTCTTCTACAGACACACGGTTCCGGAAGATGATGGCATCCGAGATGGTGACGTAATCACCTTCCCAGATATGCCCATATTCGTCTGGTCGCGCCCTCAGATCCTCGACGCGCTCTGTGGGGAGCGTGCCATCATTGAACCACGGATTATCGGACCAGTTGGCCCGAACCGCAACAAGGTCGGCTCGGTCAGAGCCGGGGCCACGAAAGAAGTCATCAATCGGATCTTCTGGGCTGGCTGGGTTCCAGCTTGCCCATATCTCCGATCCTGCCTTACGCATGGTCGGTCGCAGCATGCGCCACGAATATGCACTGATAGACTGCGCCTCTTCAATCCATGCGCGGTCAAACCCTTCCAGAGACTTAATGCTGTCCGCTGTGTGGTTCTGCATGCCCTGAAAGATGATCAGGCCGTCACCGGGCGTCTTGATGAGCTGGTCCTGCACATCGAACAGGCTGTTCAGCCCAAACTTGTTAATCTTATCAACAATCAACTGCTTGGAAGAACGCTCAATTGATTTCTGCACCTCACGAATGCAAACCGTGCGATGGCCCGGTATGCTGAGGTGTTCCTCAACAATGTTCTCACCGAAGAAGTGCGACTTCCCCGACCCTCGGCCGCCGTATGCGCCCTTGTACCGGCTTGGAGCCAATAGCGGCTCAAACACGCGGGCGGTCGGAATGTCGAGGGCGGTCATTTACTCAGGCTTGGCTGGGTCCACAATGATACGGCGTACGGCGGTGAACTTGATTGGCCCACCTCCCTCGCCCGTGTGTTCTTGTGTGATCTTGTCGCCATAAACTTTGGGTGCGCGCTTGGACATGACCCACTTGAGGGCGTCAACTTGCAGGCGGCGCGCGTTCGCGTCTTCGGGGCCCGCGGATCGAGCAGCATGAAGCAGTTCGTCCTCAAGGGCTTCCGCCCCGATCGCGCGTGCGTGCGCGTATTGTGTAACTCGGTCGGGGTCAGCGCGCATAAATTTACGGATCCCGGGCCAAGTCGGCATCCCCGGCTCTTCGCATAACTGGCGAAGCGTCAGGCCCTCTTCCAGCTTCGAGAGAATTTCTTCCCACACCGAAGCAATATCCACGCGGACGATTTTAAGGTCTGGCTTTTTCCGTCCGGCCATCCCCTAACTCCACTTCTCCTCAAACCCCCGCAACCCGCGCTCCCGATTAACCATGCGGTCAATCCGGTCCATGCAGCCCGAGGATACCTCGCCAACAATCTGCAAATCATGATTGCGGACGATATGCGGCCAACACCTGATCCGCAGCTCCGTCGTGAGCCCGCTCATCATGCAATCCAGCCAGTCAAGCGGCATGTCGGCCCGGTGCCACAAGTCATCCGGCTGGACAATCTTGCAGACCAGGGCGGCGTTCCGCCGAGCCACCACGCACACGGCACGATATCGCGCAAACTGCACGACGTGACCGCGTTGGAGGGGCATCAGAATTTCCGGATAAAGAAAAAGCCGCTCTGTGGCGGCTTGGTAGGCGTGAGTATTCGACTGTGAGGGAATATTATTATACCCCGTCGATATGGGCAAGAACTTTCTGTCCACCAACGTGCCTGGGCGCTTCTGTGCGTCTCTTGTCAGCGCGTTGAGAGCTATAAAAACTGTGCAATTGCTCCAGTAAAAAACTACATTGAGACGACACTTTTGTAGAAGACGTGCTCTTTGAAACCGCGGGAAAAAGAGCCTCCCCCATCTGTCGAAACGAAAGCTCATCCACCAACATCATCCGCAACCTCTGATGCGCGCAGACACCCAGAGCCTGCCTGACATCCACAATCCGCCCGCACGCATTGGCGCGCACGACCTGCCACGATACAGCATCGTGCCGAGTGGTCGTGTCCGCCACGTGATCCGGGGCAAACTCACGGTAGTCGTGATAACCAAACACATAGTCCCGATACCACCGATCCGCCGCGTTGGCGGCTTCCTGCGTGATATCTCCCGCGTTCAGCAGCGCCTGCACAGTGGTCAGAACGCGCTTGGGCGCTTTCCCCGACCAGTCAGATCGAGCTGCCCTCTCCGGTGTCGGCCCCATATCCTGAGCATGGCGGATTTCATGGCGCGGACGCTTGATAGTTTTTTTCATATCACCCACCCACGAAAGAAAAAATTAAAACACAGAGCAGCCAGCCAACAATGACGAGGGCTGGCGGGGTTTTATCGCAGTGCATTGAGGTCATCCGCTATAGCCTCCACGCCCTCAATAAAGAGGGGCAAATCGGGCCTGCGTGTAGGTGCGAATTTCTTGCCATCCACAGTGAGGTTCCCGCGCAATTTTGTAGGGACGCCGCCGATATTCACCCATCGCGTTACTGTCCCGTCGGGATGCGCTGCGTGCTCGTGAGGCATTAGGGGGAATTTACTGGGCATTGAGGTTAGCCGTCACTCTGTAGCCTTTATAGCTATGAAGGCGACGAAGCAAAGGAATGCGAGAAGCGCAATCACCTCGACGCCATGATAAGCCACATCAGCCCAACTATGGTGAATTCCAGCGCATGTTTGCATGCAACGATGGAATCACACATCCCGCAAAAAGTACAGGGGAATCGGAGTTGCAGCCAAAAGAAAAACCGCCCGGTGTGGGGACACCGAGCGGCTTCTCGATTGGATTTGTGCCTTAACTGAACGGATAGGTGGCGAAAGCCGTCATCTCACAATCAGAAAGCCACGAGACCTTTTTCAACCAGGTTCGTAAGGTTTTCTTACCGCAACACCCCATCCGGTACAAGCCCTTTTTTCGGCCCGCTCCACCAATCCTCCCTCAGAGGCAAAACCTCCTCATCCAACAACCCCTCCTCCCGCTCATGCAGCGGCACCGGGTCCGGCTCGATTGCTGGCGGGATGGAGGGCTCGGGCCAATCCTCCCACGGCACCATTTCCCACTCGTCAGTTCGATCTTTCTCAAACATACCCCAAAATCCCCCTAGATTGCCCGCTGGTGATTTCCAGCTCCCACGTATGCGCTGAGCGGTTTCATCGTGCTCAGCGGGCTTCTGTGATCGTTTTTGCCGCATGTCTGCGCCTGTAGCTGAGTTATCAGCGGTATCAGCCACTCTGCACTGGCTGGATCGGCTTCGATCTGCTGGCGATACCCCGCGATGCGCTCAGCTGCACTCGGCTGGTGGACTTCTGGACGTCTGCGCTCCGGTTCTGCGCCCGGGCGCTGCGCGCGCCATGCAGCCATTTTCGCGGCAACGGCGGCACGCTCTTCCTCGCTCACGCCCTCGTCCCGCTTCCCTACCCGCTCAGCCAGCCGCACGATTTTCCGGCAGCCCTCCACGTTCCGCCGCAGGCGCTCGGCGTAGGGCAGCAGGTGCGCGTACAGCTCGGCGGGCGCTGGCCAGAATTTGCCTTGCGGGCCTTGGGTGACCCACGCCTTGCGGGTCTCTGGCGTCCAGACGCCTGCGGGAAATTCTCCGCAGATTTCGCAGATCGCGCTGATTTTCGACGCACTGTCTGCCGGTTCGGTCGGCGGGTTTACCGTCAGCGGGATCAGCTTTTTCGCCCACGCGGCGATGACGATTTCGGGCGCCGGATCCGTAACGCCCTGGGCACTGGCAATGGCCCGAGCCTCGGCAACACGGGCTTGCGTCAGGTCTCGGGTGGTCATCGGCACGCCGCTCTGCATCGCGGCCAGAACTGCTGCCAGATCGGCAGAAGGCTCGGCTTGAGCGGTCGGCAGCGCAACCGCGCCATAGTGGTTTTTCGCAATGGCGGTCATGTCACACCCCCTCGATGTCGGGCACGTTGGCCCATGTTTCGGCTGCAAGCTGCTGGCGGGATTTGGTCTTCTGCGGCGCGTCCCGCTGGACGTGATCGGCGGCAATCGTACCCGTGCTGATGGCGGATCTTACGGGCTTGTCGAACCATGCCGGGGGCTTACCGCGGCCGCCGTATCGGGATTTTTCCCGAACGACCGCAAGGATGATTTCCCGCGCCCCGTCATAGCCGTAGCCCATGCCCTGAGCGTCAGCGAGCCATTGACGGACCACTCCTGTCGAGACGCAGGACCGGGACGGGTCGCAGCCAGATGCGGCAATGACCTCCTCGCCCAGTTCCCGCCATCGGTCGGCGATCGAGTTTTCGGCTGGAGCGTCGGGCGCGTTACAACCTACATCCTCTGAACGTAGTGAAGAGTGTAATTGTGATGGTGATGGTGACGCGGACGCGCATGACGTGCGCGTATCACCCTCTTTGTAGGTCTTTTGTATGTTCAAATCACCTACTTTTGTATCTACATTTGTAGGCTCTTTGTTGTCGTTTTGCATCCCTTTTGCATTAGATCGATCTCGCCTTTGTTGGACAGCATCGCGCCGTTTGTTGCTGACCGACTGAGCATGAGCCAGCTCTTTATCAGCCCGCTTCTGATGCAGCATCCCGTCGTCCTCGGTCGAGAAAAACCGCTTAAGCGTCGGCCAGATTGATTTGTCCCACACTTTACGGTCTGTGCGCGCGATGGCCGCCAGTTCGTCCATATCGGCTGGCAATGGTCCCTGCCGCCAGTACTCCATCATCAGCAGGAAATAGGCGCCATGTTGAAGCGTGGTCAGGCGCATGGTGTCGGCCAGATAGTCGCCAATGTAGACGGGCATCCATGTCTTGATTTTGCTCATGGATACACACTCCTGACATGTGCCCAGTCCAGCCATTCAAAGACAAATCTGTGATGCCGAGGCATTTGCATATCGATTCCTACGGCTTGCAAGGCTGCAATCTGCTTTCTTGAGATTATGCCGTAAGCAGGACTCTGCTTAGTCATAATCATATGCCGGAACTCCTCAACAGTCTTATCGCGCTTTCCGGAATTGCACTCCCAACATGCGATGATAAGGTTTGGCGGCAGATCGCTCCCACCTTTGCTTTGGGGGAGCATGTGGTCGATTGAGCAGTTGTTAGCTGCATGGAGATTTAATTGCTTCCCGCAATATCCGCATACGCCGCGTTGCTTTGAAAAAATCCACTCTCTGAATTCTTTTTTGAACGAGAAGCCATAAACGTTTCTTGAAACAACTTCCTGCATTGAGAATTTGGGGATTTCCCTCTGAAACAACTCCAGATCCAAGTCATAATCTAGCGTGTTGAGCCAGTAGCTATCCAGGCCTGAAAAATCACCTTGGCCGCTCTCCAGCAGAAAGTATGAGCGTTTCCATGCGGAACGCCTGTTTTCTTCATCCATTGGAAATGCTATATTTTCCTCAGCCACTCCTTGAGTCTCCTTCAAGCATTGGTCAGAAAGCCGCCCGGTGCGCGAACACCAGCGGCTTTCGTCGTTTTAGCAGGGTTAAAGCCCAGTGTGTACCGGGCAGACGGCAGATTGTTGCCTTCTTGATCTGGTGTTTTCATGCCATCACCACGCCCTTCAGCGGCACGTCATGCGTCTCCAGAAAATACAGGACGTCCTCAAGTGACCGGCAGACGGCTACGGGCATGCCTGCGGCTTTGAGCCGCTTGTGCATGTCCTTCTGGACCTTGGAGACGGTGCCCTTCGGCGTCTTTATCTCGATCAGATAGGTGCGTCCCCTGTGGTGTATCTCCATATCAGGCACGCCCGGCACGCAGCCGCGCATCTTGCGGCGCATGCCTTCACGCGGACCCATCTGCCGGTTCTCGGTGCTCCACGCTACAGCATCGTCTGGCAGGAGGAATTGCAGGGCCTTCCAAATGTGGGTGTGGAGGCGGTCCTCTTCGTTCTGGGCCATCTGTCACATTCCTAATGCGCGGCGATAGATATCAAGCAGCGTCTCCTGCTCTTCAACATCAGCAGGCTCCTGCTTGCGAATAGCGATGATCTGCCGGATGGTTTTTACGTTAAATCCGGCGCTCTTCGCCTCTGTGAAGATATCCTTGATATCGCCAGCAAGGGCCTTCCGCTCCTCTTCCAGTCTTTCGGTTCTTTCTATGATCGACCGCAGCCGGTCAGCCGCAATGCCGCCAACTGCCGCGTCGTCGTCGGTGAATTGGTTGTTTTCGTCTTCATGGTTTTTCGGGAAAGGCATCAGATTTCGTCCATCGGGTAATATTCTGCGGGAGGCCGGATCACCTTGATCCCGGCTGCATTAAGCACACGGTCTGAAAATGGCTTTTCGCCGTTGGTCATCTCGTTGAGCTGCTGACGCTTCATGCCGATTGACCGGGCCGCTGCCGCCTCAGACTGAAAAGTGTCAAGCCAACGCCTGACAAATCCCAATCTTTGCCCATCAGTGAGGCTGTTGCGTCGGGTCACTTCTTTAGTTCCTCCCGCGCAGCCCGCAGGGCACGATCCATCTTGTCTTGCCAGGTATCCCAGTCGAACCAAGAGACATGCACCCAGGTCACATGCACTGAGGGTGGTGGCCCTTGGTGTGTTCGGAACCATGCGAACCGGCAAAGCCGGAGTTTGATCCACGGCATTTCTCTCCTTCGCGCTCTTTCCGGCGCTGCTGCACGAGGGCATTGACCTCGGCGGCGATAGAGTCACAGGAGGCCATCAGCTCAATAAGCGCCTCAGCATCTGGGGCATTCGTGCCTGACAGCCAGTTACGCGCGGCCCTTGGCGTTCTCATTGCCGAACGGGCCAGCATTTCAGCCGCAAAACGGAAAGGCTCGAACTCGCGCTTGATGGCGCCAAGGAGCTTTTCCCGAATGGGCGTATGCACAGCGCCCATCATTTGCGGAAACTTTCGGTCATTTTTTGACTGTTTGTGGGCGTGAATTGCCCGATCATTCCACATTGCTTTGCTCCATTCTCCGTTTTGCGAGAACGAGAGACTGGAGAAACCATGAAGAAGGAGACTGAATTTGGATCGGTGGAATACGGGGGTGAATACGTCACCAGCCCGTATTCCCCGCTTGATACGGCAGACACAGCGCCCGACCAATTGCCCCTTGCCACGCCATACCTCAGCCAGTCCCTGACACGGACGGCCAAGCTCTGGCGGCAGCTATATCCCGGCACGACACAGCAGCAGCGGATAGACCTCATGCTGCTGATCGGCCGGGAGTTGGGGGTTGAGGCGTGCGAGTGCATCAGGGGGTGATGTCAGTCCACGCAGGGGCCGAACGGGATTTCATCGTCCAGATCCTGCCGGCCGGAATTATATCCGCCGCCCCAAGAGCCGCCGGACTGCTGCTGGTCGCCCTGCTGGCGCTGGCTACTCTGCTGGCGGGGCTGTTCACCCTCACCCGCTTCCTTACTGTCGAGCAGGACCAGTTCGCCACGGAACCGCTCAACAATGACTTCCGTCGTATAGCGTTCCTGACCGGACTGGTCGGTCCATTTGCGGGTCTGCAAAGCGCCTTCCAGATAGACCTTGCGGCCTTTCCGCAGGAAGCGCTCTGCCACATCGGCCAGACGATCGTTAAAAATCACCACACGGTGCCATTCCGTGCGTTCCCGGCGCTCTCCGGAAGAGCGGTCATTCCACGTATCGCTGGTGGCGATAGAGAAAGACACGATCTTCTGACCGCTCTGCGTGGTGCGGGTTTCCGGATCTTTGCCCAGATTGCCGACCAGAATAACTTTATTGACGCTGCCGGCCATCTATCTGGTCCTCACATAAATAACATCCCGCCCACCGGGCGCGCCGTATTGCAGCCACACGTCCGGGTCGATCCCGGCGCAGCGCTCCAGATAGGCAGCCGCACGGGCCTGAGTGCCGAATGCGGACCATTCGGACTGGCCGCATGGGCGCGCGTAGGCGAGTTTGAAATTGGCTGGGGGATTGGTGGATTTTTTAGCGAGGGTCATGCTGCCCCCTTCCGAGGCGTCAAAACCCGCTTTGCCCGTTTGCGCGTCCCGTATGTGCCGATCAGCTTGCGCGCATGGTGCGGACTCATGCCTAGGAGGCCGCTGATACGCTCGGGGGTTGCACCCTCAGAGCGCAGCCGCCTGACCTCATCAATCGTGGATTGGGGGAAGATTGTGGGTTTACCGGCCATTACTCGCCCCCAGTCATACGGGCGAGTGAGGGAGACGCTTTACGAGCATCCCCCTCTACGTCACCGTTGCGTTGTCCAACCACAACAGGAGACGATTCCGTGAGCATCAAAGACGCTGCCAGCAAGGCAAGAGAAGAACTCAGCCGCCCGCGTGGCTTCCAGACTTCCGTATTGTCAGACCTCCCGGCGGGAAACCGGCAGTTAAAGACGGATGAATTCTGGGAGAATGAATTTGTCAGCCAGCTCATCCGTGGGCTGGTGGATCGTGCGCTCACATCACCCGAAGAGGCGCGAGAGTTCTTCGACGCAACAGCAGAGAGCGTCTTGCTCAGGAAGGAGCATGATCTCAACGACACGCTGGCGATGGAAAGAGTATTCGAGAAATATGTGGCGCTCATTTCTTAACGCCCTCGCCGTCAAACACCGGGGCCAGTGCGGCAGTCATACGCCGCACTGTGTCCCGCCGCCCTTTCACGCCGGGCATGTCACGGAACAGGAAGGCCACAAGCGCAAGGGCAAAATGACCAACAAGGCCGCGAAGATATGCCCGAAAATCCGGCTGGCGGCGGCTTACTTCCATCTTCCACGTCACGTTCGTTGCGGAGCTATCGCACCATATCCATGCGTTGAGCGGACCAATTCTCATGACCGCGCCTCCTGTGCTGGGGTGCGTTTGAAGAGGTCGGGGCGGAGTTCTTCGCGGGGGATGCCGGTTGCGGCTTCGAGTGGCAAAACGCGCTCATAGGGGACATTCTCCCAGCGGATTACCGCGCTGTGGTGAATGCCCAGAAGGCGAGCAACCCGAGACGGCCCGCCAGCCTTCTTGATTATTGATCTGATGCTCATGTCTTTCTGTGACATGAGATCACACTTTTCGTCAATCATTATTGTGATGTGATGTCACACAAAAGAGGCCAGAAAGTGCCAATGTGATTTTATGGATAAAGCCTTTGCCGCGCGAATCAGACGACTTCGCATTGATAGTGGTTTGAGCCAGGTGGATATTCAGGCCGCCACTGGCATAGACCGCACTTATCTTTCCCGCATGGAGAACAAAGGCATCCCTACCGCATGGGATAAAATGTGCGCTCTGGCTGACTTATTTGGCGTCACCCTCGATTATCTTAGAAGCGGCCAGACGGTTCCTTCTTTGGAAGGTAGCGGCGAAGTCATTAAAGACGCCGACGAACGCTCCCTTGTCCGCATGTGGCGAGCTATGAACGAGGGTGAGCGTCTTGCCCTTAGGGCTGTCGCTGAGCGTTTGGCTGATAAGGCGGACCCGTCCGGTGCCGCCTAACCCCTCCCCCTCGAATCTCTCTGCCTTGTTCATGTTCTGAGTATGGCAGAACGAAAGGGGAACAGCAACGAGCAAGAATTACAACAAAGATATGTCCTCATTGGAAAATTTCTAAGGAAAAAACAAAATGTCAGATTTCAGCCCGCTATTATCAGGGGGGCCTCCTCCGCAAGATCCGGGAGATAAATATTATCAAGACCGCGTGGTGAAATTTTGGTCTCATCTAATAAAAAATGAACTTACGCCATTTAAGTGCCACGCCTGCAAAGCTGAGAATACTCTTGTTTTGTACGGGTTCAAATATGAGGTCACCGTTACCCCGACATCTACCGTGGGTAGATATTACCCCAATTATGACGCTTATTGCAGCAAATGCGGGTTTATCCATTCATTTAATGCAGAAGTAGTGGAGGGCGTCTAGTGAGCTCCGAAACTAACATTCGCCACTTTCCTGGAGGGAAAGAGCCGGTCGAAAAAGGAGTTGACGGCGGCAGCGGTCCTCCCCATGATTCAGATATGGAACGCCGCGTAGAACGCCTCGAAAAGAAGATGGAGGATGTGCAGGGGGCCCTAACCTCCATACAGGTGACGCTTGCCGAAATTAAAGCAACGATGGCTACCAAAGACGATCTGACAAACGTTCGCGTCGAAGTCGCTGAGATGAAAGGGCGGATTGCTAAACTGCCCTCCCTTGCCCAGATTGCCGCATTACTGGCTATAGCTGGCGCAATTTTTAAGGGACTTTCCTTTATTCACTCCTGAATCTATTCGAAATTTATTCCTCTGCGGGCACATCCCCCACACACCCCAAAACCTCAGGCTCCCCGTAATCCCCCGCCTCCTCATCAACGGCCATACGGACAGCCTGAGCACCTGCCGCTCTGAGCAGTCCATCCCTCACCTTCTCAACCCTGCGTAACGCATCCTCGGCATCCCGGCACGCAATAGGCGTCCCGGGCTCCAGCGTCGTACGCTTGCCGGTCTTTTTCCACACATATGGCTGAAAGATGATTCGTTCGGTGGCGGGCATGGCGGGACTCCGGGCAGCGTGTTCCTATTATGTTCTATCTAGAAAATTGACCTGAGATCAAGGGGTGGAAATTTTGTGACATAACATCACATTTTCTATTGACGGATTTTGTGACCTCATGTCACACATAACCCATCACCACGGAGATGGGCAATGCAACAGACGGTCGAGCAGCGGACTGCTCCCTCACTCAACAAAACACTCCAAACCAACGCGGGCTACATCGCTGGCGTTCTCGTGGAAAACCCGTTCGTGCAGGCGTTTGTAGGCGTGCTGTTCTACGGCACCGTCGCGGGCGTTCTGATGTTTACGGATGCCGGGCTTCGCATCACTGAGGATCTTCTGGATCTGCTGCTGGCGCTTTGTCAGCTTGTTGGGGGGCTGGCCTAATGTCGGACGCGAAATTTACTCCGGGTCCGTGGGGTCTGGACGTTGGGTTTGATAGCAGCCCAGGAGACTTTGATAAATACTGGCAGGTTCATGACGGGCATGATGCAATTGCTTGTTCCGCAAACTGCTACGCAGGAAACAGAGAGGCCAACGCCCACCTAATCGCCGCAGCGCCGGAGCTTTATGAGGCGCTGAGTGATCTGGTCTCGTCTCTTGAATGCACTGATACAGACCTTTTTATCTTACGGGAAGAAATCAAGGTTGCCCGCGCCGCGCTCGCCAAAGCCCGCGGAGAAGCATCATGAGTGCTATCGTCTGGGAAGAAGGAAATAAATGCCCTCACGCTGATTGCACCGGCCATATCATCATTGATTACCCAGATGGCGGGTGCAGTTGCCACATTAATGCGCCATGTAACCGGTGCACTTCCTCGTTTCTCGTCTGCGACACATGCGGAGATGAGGAACCGGAAGATGAGACGCCTTATGTCCCTATTATGGCATACCGCTCAATAGGCGGGGGAATTTCTGAACTATATTGCAAAAATCCCTCTAAAGACCTCGGAAATGGCAAGCGTATTTATGATTATGACTATGATTCCAGTTCAGGAAGCACGATGGCCTACCAGGGCAAATACGAAGGCCCTGTAACCGCGCAGGAAATTATTGACGCGCTTGGTGACGGGACATTTGGGCATCGCGGGCCGTACCTTTTCGGCGATAAGGCCCGTGGCTCCTTCACTTATACAAAAATCACTGACTAACACCCCCGCGTCACCCGGTTTGCGGACCGGGCTTCGTGGCCGTGTTACCGGCAGAGTGTTCTCCAATCAGGAGTTTTTGAAATGTCACAGTCTATGGGTGGATACCCTGACAATATGCGCGGCGGCGTTGGAGGCCCCTACCCTGCTGCGCGTGGATATCACAGCCTGTCCAGCAACATGCTGGCGGCGGAAACAGCAAACCTCAGGAAAATTGCGGCAATCATCCGCAAGGCAAGCGAAGATATCGCGCCTCTGGTCGGTCAGTTGCATTACGCGACGACTGAGGTCGAGGGGCGCATGGGCATGACTGCGCTGGATGCGGTGATTGAGCTGCCCGCCATCGCTGACGAGATCGATCGTGATGACGTGGATCATGCAGAAAAAGCGGCGGAGTGCGTGTGATGCTCAGCAACAGCGAGCGGAACGAACTGACCAATCTCGTGAAGGCGGCGCAGTCATGCCTCGCGAATAACAGCCTGACGCCGCTTCAGGCGTATGAACTGCGCGAACATGGGGAAACGCTGGTTGAACTGGAGCGCATGCGCCGCGTCCCGGCTTATTCAGCGGCTTTGCAGGGATGTGGGGCATGAGTGACCCCATCCTGACAGCCGTAAACCGCGTTTACGCTGAATACCTGCACGCCGATATGGGCGCGGTGAACGGGTGCATGAAGGCAATTCGCTTGCCGGGCGCAAATACGGACGGCTGCGCGCTGGAGCTTATCGGCGTGCTGGAAAATGTGGAGCGCAAGGCGAAGTTCGCCCGAGACCTCCTGCGGGCCGCTCTCTGCAACCAGATGCAGATCGATGGCGTGGTGTGTCTGGAATCAGACCACTGGAAAGCAACGGTCATGCGCCCGGCCGCATCGGCCCACATTTCGGATGAAAAGGCGCTCAAGGCGGCCCGGCCAGAACTGTGGAAGCCGCAACCGGACAAGCTCGACCGGACGGAACTGAACAAATTGGTGCGTAACGGGCCAGTGCCCGGCGCAACCCTCACAAATGGCGGCGCACCCACACTGCGGGTCAGCGCTCGGAAGGATGTTTGATATGAGTAATGCTCTGGAACTGCATCAGGAGCAGGAACGCGAACTGATCCACGTTTTGAAGGACAGTCTCTATCCGGGCGCTGCCGATGATAGCGTGCGGATGGTCATTTCCTACTGCCGGGCTGCCTCTCTGGATGTCATGAAAAAGCCGGTTCATATCGTGCCGATGTGGGACAATAAGGCGCGCGTCATGCGTGATGTTGTTATGCCAGGCATCGCACTCTATCGGATCGAGGCGTCCCGGACTGGCGACTATATCGGAAAGAGTGAGCCTGAATTCGGCCCCACCCAGTCAGCCGAGCTTGGCGGCGTGCGCGTACGCTTCCCTGAGTGGTGCAAAGTGACTGTCCGACGCTTGGTGCATGGGCGCGATTGCGAATTCACGGCCAAAGAATACTGGATCGAAAACTACGCAACAGCCAAAAAAGACACCGACGCTCCAAATAGCATGTGGAAAAAGCGGGCTTTTGGACAACTGGCGAAGTGCGCCGAAGCACAGGCTTTGCGCATGGCTTTCCCTGAGCAGACTGGCGGCACGAATACAGACGATGAAATGGACGGGAAGACGCTTGGTCCTGTCGTGGACGTAACCCCAACGCAGCACCGCGTTGAACCACCCCGCCCACCTGTTGACCACATCGCGCTTTTCCGGGACCGCCTCACCAAATGTGACGATCTGCGCTCCGTTGATGGCGAATGGGGCCGCTGGCAGACAACCATCAAGCGCGCTGAAGAGGCTGATCGCGCAATCAGCGAAGAGGTGCAGTCCGCCGTGCAGGACATGATTGCCGAGCGCCGCGCTGAACTGGAAACTGAAGTCGCCCAGACCCCTATTGAAGAAATGGCAGAAGCATGACCGCAAGAAAGAAGGCACCGCGTAAATGGCTGTGCGGAGAAATAATCCCGAATAATGAGGCTGGGCTTTTGGAAATTGCGACAACTAGAGGGTGGTTTTATAGCAACGGACTAAATAAGCCGATTCATTCGGTCGTAATCTGCAATATGAGCCTGTCCACCATAATCTCCCATCTCAGGTGGGGAAGAATTCATCGCGCCACACTCAACCCAGATTGGGTTGAGTTCGAGAGGGAGAAATTTCTCGATCTTCCCGAAGATGCACGGAAAGCGATCGCAGGGGATTCTGACCTCGCCGAAGTAGGTGCCGCATGACCCAAAAAACCAAACTAGAAATCATCGGCCCGTATACGCCGGAGCATCCGGGGCCGTATATTATTGATAGCGCCATGTCCTCAGATGTGAGGCTTGTGCAAGTTACTGTCCATTGCATTGTTGATGGAGTTGCGTTTGTCACGACAGAAGACCGCGATGGCCCGTGGTGTGCGCGGACTTCAGACCTCATGAACGCCCGCGAAGTCCCTGTGGCGCGGGAGTTTTGGGTTAATGAGTATGCGGGCGGTGGTCTTTCACTTGCTCATCCTTCTTTAGGCAGGGCGGCTGCGAATAGAAGAACGGATGGTTCCTTCATCCGCACCATCCACTTACGCGAAGTCCTGCCGGGAGACGAAGCATGACCCAACCCACCGGCGTATTCGTGCGGTTGCCTCTGAGTGAGGCAGCGCGCGAACTCCTTGTTGATGCTGCCGCTTTTGGGAAGCCTGACGATAGCCATGATCAAGCTATCCTATCTATCGGCACGCCTGTGACGGGGGGCGATACGTCAGTCGTTGATTACTCAGAATATGAACCAAAATATCACGATCAAGGCATGGGCTGTGGATTAGAAGATCGAGGTATTCATGACCGGTATGAGGCAATGGGCTACGGCTGGGATCAAGCAATGGAGCGTGTCTGCTCTGAGTTCCCGGAGACCGTTCTTTTAACCGCCCACCAAGCCGCCATCGCCGCGTTAGAGGCTGAGGTGGGGCGGTTGCGGAATGTAGTAGGCGCAGCCCGCACAAGCATCGCCACAGGAAACCCCATGAAGGCTGCATATGTTCTGGAAACAGCCCTGAAAGGCCCGGAAGCATGAGCGAGGAACTGAAGGCTTGTCCTGACGGCGGTGCTTTGTGCCTTGTTGCAATAGCTACGGTTCGCCGCCCAAAAGATATGACTCCTATTGGGTTTAGGGCGGTTTGTTATGAATGTCAGGATCGTGGGCCACTGCGCCCATCACCAGAGCAAGCCATCACCGCATGGAACACCCGCGCAGGAGAGGAGGCGTGATGAGAAACGAAATCAAACCGTGTCAAGAATACAGGCAGGATTCTCCTTGGTGTCGCGCGGGTTTCATACAAAAGTCGCTTTGCCGTGGGCTGTGCGGATGCATGCATTGCGGAGCGACAACAAATTCCGACACACCGAACTGCCAAAGGGAAGATTTGCCTGACTATCTCCTCAATGAGGATGGGACAGGACGTTATACAGCTATGCGAGGTGCGGCATGACCACCCCCACCAACTGGCCCAACCCTGAGCGGCCCGGTCATCCGTCATGGCCAGAGTATTACGGCGAGCATGTTCTTATCGAAAGAAGAACGGGGAATAAGGTTCCTGGCATTTGGAATTCACCCTATGCCGAGTGGATTTTGCAGAATGGCAGCTTTGAAGCCAAAAATGCTGCCAATTACTATATTTATTCCCATTGCGTCAGTCTCGGCCCCGACCCCACCCCTGCGCCGACAGCCGAGATGCTGGCAGCGGAGAGGGAACGCTGCGCGAAACTCTGCGAGGAAGCTTACGAGAAATCAGGGCGCGATTTTGAATATTTAGGATGTAACGACGCAGCGTCGCAAATCCGCAACCTAGGAGACGCACCATGAGGACGAGAGAGGAGCAGATTGCCGATTTGGCAAACCTGTTCGGAGAAGAAGGCACATTTTCATTTGTGGACGATCTGGACGCTGCAACTAAACACATCCTCGAAGCCGAACGCCGCGCAGAACAGCGCGTGCGGGCGGAGATTGCGCGGGATATCGAGAAAGCCTGCGAATCTGTGATGGGAATAGAAACGCCCATGATGCAAGGGGATAATCTCGCAGTAACACTGTGCAGTTACTTCGAGGATATGGAAGGAGAGGCCGACGATAACGGATGGCACCCGAGGGCTATTGAAGGCCATGACCAAGTTCATCGGGCTATCGAGAGGCATTTTCTAAAAGCCATCGACGCAGCGCGGGAGGTGGGGTGATGGACGACTGGAAAGACACAGACGACATTCTGCACATTATCGCACAAGCCGAGTGGCATGGGGACGCCCATATTTTAGGCACAAATGAAGGCCTAACCCGCCTGCGCAATGCGATAGATGCCGCACTAAAGGCACCAAACGAGACACAAAAAGCCGAAGAGATGGCCAATGACGGTGAGGGATTTTATGTCTTCGTTCAGTGCGTCTCTGCTGGTCGCATCAATGAATTACCCCTTGGCTACACAGAAGATTATGCAAAGGACAATAGAAAATGGCCGGAGTGGATTGCGTGACTGACCCGAGGATTGAGGCGGCTGCATGGATGATGGGCTCAGTTAGCGACCTTGCGCCCGGTGGCGATTGGGAAAGACTGACCCCTTACCAAAAAACACATTTTAGGCGGCTCGCTAAAGCCGTTCTGGATGCAGCAGACGCGGCGGCTTGGAGGCCGATTGCGGAATATAGCCCGTCAATGGGGCAGGTCTATTGTGGTCATAGCGAGAAAAAGTGGCTGCGGCACGGGAGAATGATACCAGGGCATGGAACTCGCTGGTATTACTCCGGCACGAATGAGCGGTCTCAGTGGGCGCAACAAGAAGGCGATGAGCCTACCCATTTCCGCCCCCTACCCGCCCTGCCCGCAAGCATTGCTGAGTTGGGAGGGGTTGATGGGTGAGACGCTACCTGACCTGATGACGCTGCCGGATGTGTTGGAGCGGTTGCGTGGCGTGGTGGGCCGGACCTACCTCCTCCAGCATCTGCGCGATCACCCTGAGTTTAACGGAAAACCAACGCACCGCCGGATCGGCCGGAAGCTGGTTGTGCGCGCTGAAGATTACCCCCGCCTACTTGAAAGCCTGGAATGTCGCTCAAAGTCGTCAAACGCCAAGGCCGAGACACGCTCTACGTGCGCGGAACCGTCGGCGGACAAAGCATATATGAAAGCACGGGAACTAATAGCCCTAAGCAGGCAGAGGCTTTCAGAGCAAAGAGAGAAGCGGAGTTATGGCAGGAATCGGTCTATGGCAAGCGCGCGGTCATAACATTTGACCGCGCCGCGGCAGCTTACCTCTCTGCGGATTTGCGTAGCGACACAACCGTAACCCATATTGAGAGGCTGCTTGGCCACTTTAGAGGCCGCAAGGTAGCCTCAATTAAACAGCAGGATTTAGACGAAGCCTACCGTTCAATTTTAACGGCGGGTTCAGAGGCAAAGGCGGCCACAAAAATCAGGGCGGTCCTGACGCCTCTGCGGGCCATCCTTGAGTTTTCTGCCATTCGCGGCTGGTGCGACAAGCCCGCGTTTGAGCGTCCGAAGGTAGAGCAGGTCCGGATGCAGTTTCTGCGCCCTGAAGAAGCCACGGCTCTCGTTAATGAAGCCGCTCCGCACATTCGCCCCCTACTCGTTTTCCTCATCGCCACAGGGGCGCGAATGTCAGAGGCCCTTGAACTTGAATGGCAGGACGTTGACCTTGACGGGGCCCGTGCCGTCGTCTGGCAGAAGCAGGGCAATGAGCGGCACATCGATCTGCCGCCTGTGGTGGTCATTGCTCTGTCCGGCATCCCGTGGCGCGATGGGCGCGTATTCCGGCCGGCGACCAAGCGGCGCGATTCGCAGGGTGCCATGCGTTGGGTTGTTGGGGATGCCTATTACGACACCAACCGGACGGGTGGCGGCCAGATCAAGAGCGCATGGGCCTCAGCGTGCCGCCGCGCCGGGCTGTCGGGGCATGAGCGTGTGTGGACGCCCAAGGGTGAAAAGTGGCCGAAACGTGCTTTCGTCCCAGAAATTTCTCCCCACTGTCTGCGCCATACGTTTGCGACATGGCACTATTGTGCAAACCGGGATCTTTTGAAGCTGAAGGAAGATGGTGGATGGCAGACCATAACTATGGTCACACGCTACGCGAAGAAAATGCCTGACCATTACCAAGACCAGATCAGAAAATGGTGGGCATATGATGACTGGCCAGATATTCAGAAATGCGTGCCATATCCGGGCCAGCTAGCAGAGAAAGAAGAATAAACATTTAAAAACAAACACTTACAGAATGGGCGAATCGCCTTCACACGGCGGGGGTCACAGGTTCAATCCCTGTCGCACCCACCACGATAAACAGCAGTTTTCTGCGGGTTTTGCGTGGTTTCCGGTTTTTTCCGAAAAAAAATTAAGACAAGTAGATATATTTTAGTGCGTTTTGGCACGTATAAATCCGCGCCAGATCTGTGCAATCTTTTCGGTAAGGGTTAAGCACCACGCCCGTTTTTACGCAGAGCTTACTGGCGATACGCCGCGTTTTAGCGTTCTCAACTCTTTCTAGGTGGTGTGGGGATTGCGTCTGTAAGGCGACAATCGGGATTCTTCCTGCTCAGAGTGTGTCTTGCTGAAACATCACCTGTTGCACTGCTGATTATTTCCGGCAACCTCTCATAATTGTAAAAATCATCACTGCTTTTAATAATTTTGTCTCATTCCCATCATTGTGGAAATATGCGACGCTCTTTGTGCGGCAGAAAGATCGCTTGTTTTATCTGCTGTTTTTCTCAATTTGGAAACAAAGGGTAGTACTATGAAGCTTTACTACACGCCGGGGGCCTGTTCACTCGCTGCTCATATTATCCTGAATGAAACAGGCTTGCCGCATGAGCTTGTGCAGGTAAACCTGAAAGAGAAAAAAACGGCTGATGGTCAGGATTACATCGGCATTAACCCGCGCGGTGCCGTGCCTGCGCTGGAAATTTCACCCGGTGTTGTGCTGACGCAAAATGTTGCCGTCCTGACCTATATTGGTCAGCAATCGGATAATCCGGCTTTTCATCCTGTTCCGGACAGCATTGAATTTTTCCGTCTGCTGGAAGCTCTGGGTTTTTGTGAGGATGTGCATAGTGCAATCGGAGCACTTTTTGCCCCGCATCTGGCGGATGTAACGCGCGAAGGATTGCAGGTTCTTATCACGCGCCGCCTGTCACAGGTAGAACAGCAACTGGCAAATGGCACGAATGGCTACCTTTTGCCATCAGGGTTTACCCAGGCGGATGCGCTTATGGCCGTCATTCTGAACTGGACTGGCCCACTCAATATAGATCTTGCAGAATACCCCAAAGCCGCTGCTTTGCGAGATACTGTCTTTGCGCGGCCTGCAGCGCAGAAGGCACTGAAGGAAGAAGGGCTGATCTGATCAACGTGCTTGCAGGATGGCATTTGGCCCATCCGGCGCACATCAGATAAAAAAATACGGATCAGATTTAAGGTCTGATCCGTATCTGTAACAGGGCGTATCGCCAGCTTTTAGTGCGCAGGCACCGCAGCGACTTCCGGATTCAGCCGGTAGCCGCCACCTTCTGTAATCAGCAGGGATGCATTGGCCGGGTCCGGCTCAATCTTCTGCCGCAGGCGGTAGATATGCGTCTCCAGCGTATGCGTGGTGACGGCAGCATTATAGCCCCAGACTTCATTCAGCAGTACCTGACGGGGCACAGGGCGCGTGCCAGCGCGGTAAAGGAATTTGAGGATGGCTGTTTCTTTTTCCGTCAGACGAATGCGACGGTTTTTCTGCGGTTCCTGAAGCAGCTTGGCAGACGGGCGGAACGTATATGGTCCGATGCTGAACACGGCGTCTTCACTGTTTTCAAACAGGCGCATCTGGGCCCGCAGACGCGCCAGCAGTTCTGCAATCCGGAAGGGCTTGGCGACGTAATCATTCGCACCGGCATCCAGACCGCGCACAATATCAGCTTCATCATCTGACCCGGTCAGCATGATGATCGGCATCCGCAGACCATCTTTTCGCAGTTCCGCACAGAAGTCACGTCCATCGCCGTCGGGCAGGCTGACATCCAGAAGAAGGGCATCAAACCGGCTGTCGGGGGTCTTCAGTTTCTCCCGCGCCTCGGCAAGAGATGCTGCTTCCTGAACCGTAAATTCCCCTTCAAGCTGCAATTGCTCAACAAGGGTCTGGCGAAGTATCCGGTCGTCATCAACAACCAATATTGGACGTGCACCCGTCATTGGGTTTTCATCTCCTTAGTGTCAGCCCTGCGGCAGGCTGTCTCGTCAGTTCGTGTTCTCATAAACTTGTCACGATTCGGCTCAGACCTCTAGTGTGAGCGTGCTATGCGACCTTCATGAAAAATCTGCGAACAGGCAATCTTTAACCATGATGATACACCTCTTGTCTGCCTCATACAGCGGGTCTGACGCACAACTGCATTGCGGACACAAAGTCATGAGCGCCGTAATTGGAAAAAATGGTCTGGCGCAGCAAAAACAGGAAGGGGACCACGCGACCCCCATTGGTATTTTTCCTCTCAGAAAAGTGTATTACCGGGCGGACCGCCTGTTAAAACCAAAAACAATACTTCCAGTAGAACCACTTAGCCCGCGTGATGGTTGGTGTGATGACCCGGCAAGTTCTGATTATAACCATTTTGTCAGGCTCCCGCATCCGGCGCGGCATGAGCTGTTATGGCGTGAAGACCACGTGTATGATCTCATAGTCGTGATAGGATATAATGATAATCCGGCTGTCCCCGGTCGCGGGTCAGCGATTTTTATGCACCTGCAACGCCCGGATCGCTCTCCCACGGAAGGATGCCTGGCCCTTACCGAATCAGATCTGCGCGCCGTTCTGGCTGCCGGGGCGGATGCGGTGCAGGTGCATGCCCCGGCCTGAACGTCTTTGAGACGGGAGGCTAATGCGCCTCCCCTCCTGATTTGTCCCGCTCTGGCGGTACGAGCGCGATGACGCACTGCCCCACATCCGGCTGAGACAGGGCTTCATCCTCAGCCGAGACAATGGTCATTGAGATACCCTTCTGCAAAACAAGGAAGACCAGCAGGTTACTGCTCTCATGCAGGAGGCTGGCCTGATTATCCGCCGTAACCTCAACACTCCGGAACTGCCAACCTTCCCGAATGAGTGTATCCAGCAGCGTGAAGTTCCATGCCGGTTCCCCCATGACCTTGCCGCGCGCATCCCGGCTCAGGCCACGATACAGGTCCAGCCGGGCGATGCCGGGGCTTACCTGATAGACACGCTGTCGGCCAAAGTGCGGGGCAAGATGCGCACAGACCAGCCCGTTATAAATTGCGTCCGGAGTTGCAGCGATCAGGTAATCACCGGGGCGCTCTTCCAGACTTTCCGCGCCCTCTTCTGAAAGGACTTCTGCCCTCAGCACCGGAACACCGGCTTTTTCGGCTCTCTGAAGATCCTGACGGGAATTATCAACCAGCAGTACAGGGGCGCCTGCCTGATGCACCGCGATGGCAAGCCCCGTTGACCAGTCATTCGCGCCAACAATGGCCAGAGCCTGTTCATCAGACAAAGTCAGCTTCAGCTTTCGGCCCAGTGGCCGCAGACTGAAACCATGCAGGATCATGGTGGAGGCAATTACGGCAAAGACGGCGGGCATCACCAGCCCGGCTCCGGGGTAGCCCGCATCCTGCAACCGCATGCCGGCAATACCTGCCACGGCCGCTGCAACAATACCGCGCGGCGCAATCCAGCCGACAAAAATGCGCTCCGCCCAGCTCAGGCTGGAGCCCATCGTCGCAAGAAAAATCCCCAAAGGTCTGACCAGAAACAGAACAGCCAGCGTCAGAGCACCAATGGACCATGAAAGGTTGGAAAGTTCCGCGCGCTGAAGGTCGGCTGTCAGCAGCACAAACAGGACCGAGACAATCAGAACGACCAGAGATTCCTTCATTCTCTGGATTTCTGCCATGCCTGGAATCCGCAGATTAACGAGCGCCATGCCGAAGGTGGTTGAGGCGATCAGGCCTGCCCCATCCATTGTCAGTGTGCCGAGTGCAAACAGAACAAGGGCAATGGTGATCAGGATCGAGCTTTTCAGCACTTCCGGCATCAGATCCCGCACCAGAAGCCAGCGGACCCCTAAGGCCGCACCAATGCCCAGACCAATGGTCAGTCCGGCGCTGGCGAGCATGTGAGGCAGGATGAAGCCAAAAAACGTGCCCGACCCCTCGCCCGGCCGCATCAGCAGCACTTCCAGCACCAGAGTTGCCAGAATGGCGCCCACCGGGTCATTCACAATCGCTTCCCAACGGAGGAAAGCTGCGACTTTAGGGTGCAGTTTGGCATTCCGAAGAAGCGGAAGAACCACCGTCGGCCCTGTCACAACAATAATGGAGCCGAACAGGAACGCAGGCCCCCACCCCATGCCGCCAATATAATGGGCTGCCATGCTGCCCAGAATCAGGTTGATAGGCAGCGCCACAAGCGTCAGGCGAATGACCCCTTCCCCGGCTTCCTTCAGTTGTCTGAAGTCCAGAACAAGGCCGCCCTCAAACACGATCAGCGCCACGGCGAGTGACACCAGCGGATGGAAGGCTGAACCGATCATCACCGAAGGATGCAGGATCTCAAGCGCTGGACCATAGAGCAGGCCAAGGCTGAACAGCAGGACGATGGCAGGCAGGCGGAAACGCCAAGCTGTCCACTGGGCGAGCATGCTCCCACCCAGAACGCAAAACAGGAAGACTAGTACACTGTTACTCATGGGTACCCATCTTACTAAACCTTTTGAAATGCCTGCACGCAGAGCAAACGCCACACACTATGCGCAGGCTTAATAAGTGAGATACCCTATATTTTGTTGAGCCCGCAGGCTTTTAAATTTCTGTTTTTTCTGGAGCCGCTTCTGGTCTCCGTTCCAGCACCGCAGCAAAAAAGCCATCAGTTTCGTTCTGATGCGGAGTGAGCGAGAACATGGATGTGCCGCGCAGTGAATCCGGCAGCGCCGTGCTGTCTGAGGGGACAAGCTGGAAGTCCGGATGTCGGGTAAGAAACGCCTCAACCTGGCTGGCATTCTCGGCCCGCAGAATAGAGCAGGTCGCGTAGACCATCCGGCCACCCGGTTTTACAAGAGAAGAGGCTCTGTCCAGAATGTCAGACTGTTTGACAAGCAGTTCTTCCAGATCCTGCTCCGTCATCCGTAACCGCGCATCCGGGTTGCGCCGCCATGTGCCCGTGCCGCTGCATGGGGCATCCACCAGCACGCGGTCAAACGACTGAGCGCGCCGTTTTGCCCATTTATCTCCGGCTTGCAGCAGATGGCGCTCGACATTATGCACCCCGGCGCGCCGCAGGCGGCGGACAGCGCCATCCAGACGGACTTCAGACACATCGCACGCGGCGATATGGCCTTTATTTTCCATCATCATGGCCATAGCCAGCGTCTTGCCGCCCGCTCCGGCGCAATAATCCAGAACGCGCATTTCCGGGGTCACCCCCATAATGGCGGCAACAAGCTGGCTGCCTTCGTCCTGAATTTCGATCCGGCCGTCTTTGAAGGGCGTTGTGGATGTGACGGGCAGCCGCCCGTTCAGCCGCAGGCCCCACGGGGAAAGAGGGGTCAGAACAGCGTGCAGCCCTTCCCGGCCCAGCGCGTTCTGGGCATCCCGGCGGTTTGTACGCAGAATATTGACGCGCAGATCAAGCGTTGCAGGCTCAGAGAGAGCCGCAAGCTCGGCTTCCAGTGTGTCACCAAATGTTTCTTCAAGGCGCGGAAGCAGCCAGTCCGGCAGTTCCAGACGGACTGCGCGCGGCATATCCGCATTATCCAGTGTGCCGCCCGCCAGAGCCGTCACAACGTCCTGCTCGGCATAACTCAGGGCACCCGGAGCAAAGCGGCCCTCCGCGAAGAGGGCTGCAATTTCCCGCGCGGGCCAGCCTTTGAGCACCAGATTGGCCGCGGCCAGTGTGCGCGGTGTACTCTCGGCCCCGCATTTGCTCAGCCACCAGCCAAGCCTGCGCCAGGACCGCATGATCTCCCAGACCATACCGGAAACTGCCCGACGGTCCCCCCCACCGATGTAACGCCGTTCACGAAAAAAGCTGTTGGCAACGGCGTCAGCCGGTTTTCTGGGGGTTGCCTCCATGGATGTCAGAAGATCAATGGAGGCGGCCAGCCGAGCAGAAGGAGTCATAGGTAAGGTTCAGTCCCGACGATAGTTAGGAGCTTCACGCGTGATGGACACGTCATGAACATGGCTTTCACGCAGGCCTGCACCGGTAATGCGGCGGAAACGCGCATTCTTTTGCAGGTCCGTGAGTTCCGGTGACCCGGTATACCCCATCCCGGCTTTCAGACCACCGACGAGCTGATGGATCACGGCTGCCATTCCGCCTTTATAGGCAACGCGGCCTTCAATCCCCTCCGGCACGAGCTTAAGGGAATCCCGTACTTCCTGCTGGAAGTAACGGTCAGCCGAACCGCGGGCCATGGCGCCAAGGCTGCCCATGCCGCGATAGGATTTGTAGGAGCGGCCCTGATACAGGAAGACTTCGCCCGGAGCTTCTTCCGTGCCAGCCAGCAGGGAGCCGACCATCACGACGTTCGCACCCGCGCCAATAGCCTTCACAATGTCACCCGACGTGCGGATACCACCATCGGCAATGCAGGGTACATCCAGCTCACGGCAGGCCACAGAGGTTTCCAGCACGGCGGAGAACTGCGGAACGCCGACACCCGCCACAATACGGGTCGTGCAGATGGAGCCCGGGCCAATACCGATTTTTACGCAGTCTGCGCCAGAGCCAATCAGTGCCTGAGCGGCTTCCGGTGTAGCGACGTTCCCGGCCACAATCTGAATGGTGCTATCAAGCGCTTTCAGGCGTTCAACCGCACGCAGCACACCAGCGGAGTGGCCGTGGGCCGTATCCACAACCAGAACGTCAACCCCGGCTTCCACCAGCAGTTTTGCGCGGCTAAATCCGTCCTCTCCCACGCCGGTTGCCGCAGCACAGCGCAGACGGCCAAGGTTGTCCTTAATGGCCAGCGGGTAAGCCACCGCTTTATCCATGTCCTTGACGGTGATGATCCCGACGCAGCGGTCTGCCTCATCCACCACCAGAAGTTTTTCAATGCGGTGCTTATGCAGGAGCTGGCGGGCCGTATCCGGGTCCGCGCCATCCCGCACGGTAACAAGCCCGTCATGCGTCATGAGTTCAGAAACGCGCTGGGCGGGGTCCACCGCAAAACGTACGTCACGGTTGGTGATAATGCCGATCAGCTTCTGCGTGCCCGGCTCAACGACGGGCAGACCGCTGATGCCGTTGCGCTGCATGATCTCACGCACTTCAGCAAGCGTCTGCTCTGGGCCAACGGTCACGGGATTAACCACCATGCCCGATTCGAAGCGTTTGACGCGGCGGACATGCTCGGCCTGTTCTTCCGGCGTCAGGTTTTTATGGATGACGCCAAGGCCACCCTGTTGCGCCATGGCAATAGCCATCTGATCTTCCGTAACCGTATCCATGGCCGCGGAAATCAGGGGAATATTCAGCTGGATGGAACGTGTCAGGCGTGTGCGGACAGACGTTTGATTGGGGACAACCTCGGAAGCAGCGGGAACGACGAGAACGTCATCAAACGCCAAGGCTTCGGTAACACGGCTGTAGGGGGAAGAAGTCATACAACGGGAACCCTTGACCAGATTGCGATTGGGGGCACCCGACAGCAGAGTATCGCCGCAGGTCACCGACCATTGGCGCTTCCTCTTATGGTCTTGCCCGAACAAAGGCAAGAGAAGAGACATAAAATTGACAGGTTTTTAAACTTGCCGCGTTCTGAGCGTGCCTGTTTTTAGCGCCCGACGAAACGCTTCCAGCGTTGCATCACTCACAAAATGCTCCATGCCCTCAGCATCCAGCCGGGCTGTTACGGCATCCACGCCAAGAGCGAGCAGAAACTCTTCAACCAGATGGTGCCGCGCCCGGACCGTCTCAGCCAGAGCAACGCCAGCCTCCGTCAGAAAAACACCACGATAGGGTTTGCGGGTTACAAACCCTTCCGCTTCCAGACGCACCAGCATTTTGGCCACTGTGGGCTGAGAGACGCCAAGCCTGTCGGCAATATCAACCTGCCGGGCTTCCTGCCCCTCTGTCAGCAGGTCATCAATCAGTTCAACATAGTCCTCGATCAGAACATTGCGCCTTGCCTCCCGCGCATGCCGAAAGCCCTCACTCTGGCTTTCAACATCAGGCATGACTGGCGGGCGTTCTTTCAACTGAGGATCTCCATGGAACAGCGTGGTGGGGGAGCTATAGCGAATTCACCCCTCCAGCAAAAGCACCTTACACCGCCGCGCGCTCCTGAGGGGTAGAAACTAAAAACGCCTTATCTTTACCTTATAGCCTATTGCATATTTGTGAGGTGTGTCTCTAATATCTGCCATCACCTTTTGATAAAGCTCTTTATTGCATGGCTTCGCCCCCGGATTCCCCTCGCCGCTCTGTTTTGCATTCCGTTTTTTCCGCGCAGAAAAGCCGCCTGAGCCTGCCCGAGGCCCATGCGTCCGTTACTGTGCCTGAAGGGGCATCCAGACTGCGGCGTTTTCTGGCGTTTGTGGGGCCGGGCTACATGGTCTCCGTTGGCTATATGGACCCCGGCAACTGGGCGACCGACCTTGCTGGCGGTGCACAGTTTGGCTTTACGCTCCTGTCCGTCATTATGCTGTCCAACCTGATGGCCATTCTGCTGCAATCTCTTGCAGCACGGCTGGGTATTGCCACAGGGCATGACCTTGCTCAGGCCTGCCGGGCCTATTTCCCGCGCAACGTGAATATTCTGCTGTGGCTGGCCTGTGAGGTTGCGATTATCGCGTGTGACCTTGCAGAGGTGATTGGCACCGCCATAGCACTCCAGTTGCTGTTTGGTATGCCGCTGCTGCTGGGCGCGTGTCTTTCCGCGCTGGATGCCATTTTGCTGTTGCTGCTGATGCGATTGGGCTTCCGGTGGCTGGAAGCCTTTGTCATGGCGCTGCTCGGCCTGATCGCGGTATGTTTTGGCTTTCAGATTGCGGCTGCCAGCCCGCCCCTTGCCGCGGTTATGAAAGGGTTTCTCCCCTCCCCGGTTATTCTGACCAATCCGCAGATGCTCTACATCGCCATTGGCATTGTGGGGGCTACGGTCATGCCGCACAATCTCTACCTGCATTCCTCTCTGGTGCAGACACGGACTTATGCGCGGACGTCTGCTGGCAGGCGGGAGGCCATTCGCTGGTCCACGCTGGATAGCACCATTGCCCTGATGCTGGCCCTGTTTGTCAATGCCGGGATTCTGATTGTGGCCGCGGCGGCGTTCCACACAACCGGGCATCAGGATGTTGCGGAAATTCAGCAGGCCTACACGCTGATTTCTCCCCTTCTTGGGCTGGGGATTGCCTCCACCTTGTTTGCTGTTGCGCTGCTGGCTGCCGGGACCAATTCAACCGTGACGGGCACGCTGGCCGGGCAGATCATCATGGAGGGCTTTCTGCATCTGCGCATGGCTCCCTGGGCGCGACGCCTGCTGACACGCGGACTGGCAATTATCCCTGTTATTCTGGTTACGTTGCTCTGGGGAGAAAAAGGAACTGGTGATCTGCTTGTTTTGAGCCAGATTGTCCTGTCCATGCAGCTTCCTTTTGCCGTGATCCCGCTGGTCTGGTTTGTGTCCGATCGCCAGAAAATGGGGGAGTTTGCGCTCTCCCGCCCCATGTCACTCCTGTCATGGTGTGTTGCGGGGCTTATCCTGATCCTGAACTTTAAACTGCTGTATGACACCGTGTTCGGGTAACCGCGCACGGTTTTTAACCGCCTTCTTCCCTCTGACTTTCTGGCTGTGAAAGAGATGCGCGACGTGCTTCCGCTCAATCCTAAATATAGCAAATACTATAATAACATGCCTCATGTTTGTTGTGACGCAAAAGGCAAATTTTGTCCGGCCTTATCGCGGGCGGTAAAGTCCGCGCCTTGTGCGGCTCTGGCTTTGTGGTGTGCAACCCCTCTCACGCAGGCTTATGCGGAAACGCGCTCGGCCATTCATGCCGGGCGTAGCACAGCAAAAGGGCCGATTGACGCGGTCAAAGCAGCCCCTCCGGTTCAGAGCGCGCGTTCTGTGAGGGCGGCGCAGGACACAGTCCGGAAAACCGATGCGCCTCAGGCGGCAGCCGTTGCTTCAGGCAAAACAGAAGCGGTGACTGTGCATGCCGCCTTTAATTCAGCCCGTGCGCGTATTGCCCCTAATCTGGGGGCGGTCGCCTATCGCATGGGGCAGGCGCAGATTAATACAACGCCGGGCGGAGAAAACGCAGCCTTTAATCAGGTCCTGCTGCGGATGCCCGGCGTGGTGATGGATTCATTTGGTGAAGAGCATGTGCGGGGCGAGCATGGTGGTCTGACATACCGGATTAACGGCGTCCTGCTGCCAGAAGGGCTGAATGGCTTTGGGCAGGAACTGGATACGCGTATTATTGATTCCGTCACCCTGATGACAGGCACCCTCCCCGCCCAGTTTGGCTTCCGGACGGCCGGGATTGTGGATGTGACGGCAAAGTCAGGGAATTCTCTGAATAATAAAGAAATTTCTTTTTATGGCGGTAGTTATAACACCTTTAATCCCTCTTTTCAGGTGGGTGGAACAAAGGACAAATGGGAATATTTTGTCTCTGGCTCCTTCAACCGCAACAATATCGGGATTGAAAACCCAACCCCGGCTTTTCGGGCAACGCACGATGTTACGGAACAGGGCAAGGCGTTTGGCTACGCATCCTACCACTTTGATGACACCAGCCGCATCAGCCTGCTGACCAGTGTTTCAAATGCGAACTTTGAAATCCCCAATGCTGCCGGGTTGCCTAAACTCTACGATATTCACGGAGTGGGAGATGTTCAGTCTCAGGATGTAAATGACCGGCAGAATGAGCAGAACTATTACGTCGTGCTGTCTTACCAGAAAACGGGGAATAAACTGAACTATCAGATATCCCCTTATTTCCGGTACGGAGCCATCAACTATACGCCAGATCCGGCGCGGGACATGGTGTTTCAGGGCGTGGCGGAAAAGGAAAATAATACCTTCACCACAGGCGGCCTTCAGTTTGACGCCTCCTATGATGCTGTCAAAGCGCATACCATTCGTTTTGGTGTTCTGGGCCAGTATACATCTGAAACATTATGGACGCGGACGGACGTGCTGCCTGTTGATGAGGCTGGTTTTCAGACCTCGGTTCATCCCATGTCCATTCAGGACAATTCCGGAAACTGGGCGGCAGAAGCGGGTGCTTATCTTCAGGATGAGTGGAAACTGCTGAAAGGCGTCACCCTGAATTACGGTGTGCGGTATGACCGGTTTGAATCGTCTTTTGATCATGAAGGTCAGGCCAGTCCGCGCGCTAATCTGGTCTGGGAGGTTGACCCCTCCACAACCGTGCATTTTGGCTACTCCCGTTATTTTGCTCCCCCCACGGCTCAGTATATCGGGCAGGCGACCCTGCTGAAGTTTGCAGGTACCACAAACTCCCCCGAAAATTTCAATGCGACAGCAACAAAGGTTGAGCGGTCCAATTATTTTGATATCGGCCTGTCCCATCGTTTCCCTCAGGGGCTCTCCATTACAGTCGACGGATTTTACAAGCAGGCGAAAAATCTTGGAGATCTGGGGCAGTTTGGCCGTGCGGTTATTCTCACACCGTTTAGTTACAGAACGGGCAAGGTCTATGGCGCGGAGTTTGGCGGTAATTACCATTACAAAGGCCTGACGGTGTTCGGGAATTTCTCTTTTGTAAACACCGCCGCAAAGGATGTGAATTCTGCCCAGTATCAGTTTCCCGCGGATGAGCTGGAGTACATTAAAAACCATGCTATCAAGCTGGACCACGAGGGCGAGTTTACATCCAGCGCCGGTGTTTCCTATGGCTGGGCTGGCAATAAAGCCTATGTCGATTTCCTGTATGGCTACGGCCTGCGCTCAGGCTTTGCCAATACGGAAAAGCAGCCAAGCTATCACGTCATTAATATTGGGTACGAGCATGTTTTCCGGAACATCCGCCCTCTTAAAGGGCTGAAACTGCGGGTGGATGTGACCAACCTGTTTGATGAACGCTACCAGATCCGCAACGGCAGCGGACTGGGGGTTTTTATGTCACAATACGGGCAGAGGCGCGCTGGTTTTCTGACAACCGTCATACAGTTCTGACGCTCCTGCAACACGGAGGGGTCAGGTCGGCAACCATTTGATAATGAAAATATTTTAGGCGCTCGACAAAATTTGTTCTGCAAATGTCCCTTACATTTTGCCGCGTCAGGCCCCATAACAGCCCCAGAGATTTTTGTGCGGTTCCTGCCCGCACAAACTGAGGTCTGGAGAATGGCGCATGGATGTAGAGCATATGGAAGACGTTTCCACGGTAACGGAAACTGCACAGCCGGACCCCGTTCCGGCTCTCCCTGCCTCTCCTGCCCTGAAAGTTTCCCTTCAGGACGCTCTGAACGCTTCCTTGTGGGAAAACAGCGTGCCAGTGCTGCTGGAACTCGCCCTGCAGAACCATACAGAGCGCAGTTTTTCCCAGATTGATATTACAGTTACCAGTGAGCCACCTGTGATCCGCCCACGCACCTGGCATCTTCAGCAGGTTGAGCCGGGCCAGTTTCGCACACTGAAAGATCTTGATCTCAAGCTGGATGGTGCCTTTCTGAACAGACAGACAGAAGCCTCCCGTGCCTCTGTCACCTTCCTTGCCAAGGATAAGGAAACCGGAGAAGAACTGACCCGTACCGTCATCGATCTCCGCGTTCTGGCGCGGAATGAGTGGGGTGGGCTTTCCGGTATTCCGGACATTCTGGCGGCCTTTGTTCTGCCGAATGACCCGGCCGTTGCCCGTATTCTGCGCAGCGCCAGGGAAATTCTGAAAAAAGAAGGTCTTACCTCTTCCCTTGAAGGGTATCAGGGGAACAAGGAGCGCGTCTGGCAGCAGGCGCAGGCGATCTGGTGCGCTGTGTGTCAGTTGGACCTTGCTTATATCAGCCCGCCTGCGTCTTTCATTGATCACGGCCAGCGTATCCGCCTGCCCAGCCAGAGCGTGGAAGAGCGTCTGGCGACCTGTCTGGATACAACAGTGCTGTTTGCGGCCTGTCTGGAAGCAGCCGGCATTCGTCCGGTTATCGTCCTTACACAGGGTCACGCCTTTACCGGCTTCTGGCTGGCAAAATTGGATGCTGGTGTGTCTGTTATGCAGGATCTGCCTGCCGTGCGGAACCGCCTGAAATTGCAGGACCTTGCTGTTTTTGAAACAACACTGGTTACGGCGGACCGTAAGCCCAGCTTCTCCGTCGCGTGTGAAAAGGGAGAGGCCAGTCTGCGTCATGCAGGCGAGGACGAAGACAATACATTCCGCGAGATTATTGATATCCACCGCGCCAGATTGCGGCGTATCCATCCGCTCTCCTGCACTCTTCCCACAGAGTTGCCAGATGGTCCCGGCGAGACGGTAGAGCCGGAAGCCGCCCTCCCCGTGTTTGAAGCGGCTCCTATGCTGCGGGAAGATACGCAGGAGATGGAAGAGGATAAACCGGCCACACCCGCTGACCGTCTCCAGCGCTGGTGCAACCGGCTGCTGGATATGTCCGGGCGGAACCGGCTGCTCAATCTGCCTCGTTCCGATAAGCAGTTGATTGTAATTGATTGCCCCAACGCATCCGGGCTTGAAAACCATCTGGCCGCGATGCGGGCCGGCCGGCTGACAAAACCGCTCCGCTTCTGCTCATGGCCGGATATGATGGATGCAGGAGACCCGCGTCAGGCCCATCTGCACCATGAGCGGCATCACGAGGATGCGTCCCGGGCCTATGCTGAAGAAGCACTGGAACGGAATGAATTACTGGTCTCCCGCAAGGAGACTCAGATTCAGGCGGCCCTGACGGAACTTTATCGTCGTGGGCGGGCCGCCGAGTATGAGGGTGGCTCCAACGTCCTGTTTCTGACGATTGGCGCTCTGGCATGGACGCCGGAGGGACGGGACAAACCCTACCTTGCCCCGCTGATCCTCATTCCGGTTATTCTGGAGCGCCCAAGCGTTAAATCCGGCTTTGTTCTGCGTGCTCACCCGGATGAAAGCCGGATTAACGCGACCTTGCTGGAAATGCTTCAGGCTGATTACGGACTGCGCTTTTCCTCTCTGGATCAGGACCGTCTGCCGGAGGATGAAGCCGGGCTGGATGTGGACCGTATTCTGGACGTGTTTCGTGCGGGCCTGCGGTCCGTTCCGGGCTGGGAAGTGCGGGATTACGTCACGCTGACAACATTGTCCTTTGCCAAATTCCTGATGTGGAAAGACCTTCAGGAACGCAGCAACACCCTCCGGACAAGTGAAATCGCAACCCGTCTGCTGGACGGCATTACGGCAGAGGACACTGAGACCGCGCCACTACCTCGTTTTTTTGAGGTTGATGGCTCGCTGGATGATGCGCTGGTCAAAGCCGATCTGATCTGCCCGATGGAAGCAGATTCCTCGCAGATGAAAGCGGTTGCCCGGGCCGCTTCCGGGGAAAGTTTTGTGCTTATCGGCCCGCCGGGCACTGGCAAGAGCCAGACAATTGCCAACATTATTGCCAACACCCTGGCGCAAAACCGCACTATTCTGTTCGTTGCGGAAAAACGGACAGCGCTGGAAGTTGTGCGCAACCGGATGAAGCAGATCGGTCTGGCGGAATTCTGTCTGGATCTGTTTTCTCCCAAAGCCAGCAAACTGGCTGTGCTGGGGCAGCTTGAGGCTGCGCAGACTGTTCTGGAGAATTTCAACCCGGAAGAATGGACGCAGAACCGCGCGCAGCTTGACCAGCTCCGTATGGAGCTGAACAGTTACGTTCTCGCTCTGCACCAGAAATGGCGCAACGGCTGGACAGCCTACCGTGCGATTGGTGTGACGCTGCGGGCGGATGATGCACAGACGCTTGCTGTCCCGCTGTCATGGCCCGACTGTAACAGTCATACCCCGCAGGATTATCAGACGCTGGCAGAGACGGCGGAAAACCTTGCCAGCCTGCATGAGCGGATTGGTGACGTTGTGCAGTCTCCTCAACTGGCCGGGCTTGAGCACGTTGAGTGGTCGCCCATCTGGGAAGGACGGCTTCTTGATGCCGTCACAACGGCACTTTCCAGCCTGAACCGTCTGCGCAGTGCAGCCGGGGAGGCTACCCGCGCTCTGGGGCTTGGCACAGCAGATCTGTCCTTGCGCCGCCTACGGCAGATCAACACTCTGTGCAGCCAGCTTTTGAAGCCGGAAGCCTGTGCATGGGCATTTCCGGATACGTCTCAGCAAACGCTTAATGCGCTTCTGGCAGAGAAAACGCCCATTGCGCGCCACGCACAGCTTAAAGAGGAACTCCTGACGGAGTGGAAGCCAGGAGTGCTGAGCCTGCCGCTGGAAAATATGGTGCAGGAATGGCAGGATTCTAAAGACAAATGGATTTTTGCCCGGTCTAAAATCCAGAAATCCCTGCGGAAAAAGCTGGAAGTCCACACTAGTGCGGTCCCGGAAGCCTGTGAAGATGACCTGATCCGGCTTGCGGAAATACAGGCGCTGGAAAAACAGCTCAGAGACGCGCAGCATCAGGCCGTTGTCGGGGCTGTCTGGCAGGGGCTGGAAACGGACTTCAGCACAATTGAAGCTATGCACAGATGGGGGGCTGAAACACGTACCGCTCTGGCTGCCTGTGCGGGAGATACCGCCGGGCTTCTGGCAGCACGAACGCACCTGAACGCGCTGCTGCGTGACGGCATGGATCTGCTGCGCTCCGGTGGGCCCGTTCATCACGCGCTGACGGCATTCCAGACAACGCTGGCAGACTGTCTGGCCAGTCTGGACGCGCTTGGCGCGCTCAGTGGATCGGATGCGCTGGCCCTTGTCGAAAACAGCCATGTCACATGGCTTGATGCCATGATGGAAACGCTTGAGGCCTGGAAGCAGTCCGCGCGTGATCTGCGGGACTGGTGTTCCTGGAAACAGGCCTGCCACAACGCGGTAAGGCAGGGTCTGACACCCCTGATTACGGCTATTGAACAGGGACTGGTGGCGGCTCAGGATGTTCCGTGGGTTTTTGAAGCCAATTATGCCCGCTGGTGGGTGCGCTTTGCCATTGACCAGTCCCCCCTGCTCCGCAGTTTTGTCGCCGCGACACATGAAAAACGGATTGAACGGTTCCGGGCGCTGGATCGTAAGCTGATGGACATGTCCGTCAGGCTCATCCGTGCACAACTTGCCGGGCAGATCCCGGATGCCAGAACCCGCCAGACAGACCCGGAATATAAGGTGCTGACGCGGGAGCTGGCGAAGAAAATGCAGCATCTGCCCATCCGGCAACTGGCGGAAAAAATGCCAACGGCGCTGCGCCGTTTAACGCCCTGCCTGATGATGAGCCCGCTGTCCGTTGCGCAGTATCTGCCAGCAGATGCCACGGCCTTTGACCTTGTAATTTTTGATGAGGCCTCACAAATTCCAACATGGGATGCCATCGGTGCTATCGGGCGTGGCAGGCAGGTTATTGTGGTGGGAGACCCCAAACAGCTCCCCCCAACAGACTTTTTTAACCGGACCACATCCGACACTGATGAACTGATTGAAACCCAGACGTGTGATCTGGAATCCATTCTGGATGAGTGTCTGGGGGCTGGTGTGCCTCCGGTCTATCTGTCCTGGCATTACCGCAGCCGGCATGAAAGTCTGATCGCCTTTTCCAATCAGGCTTACTATGGTGGGCAACTGATCACCTTCCCCTCGCCTGTCACCAGAGATCATGCCGTTTCTTTCCGCTTTGTGCCGGACGGCGTGTATATGCGGGGAGCCGGGCGCACCAACCCGGTTGAAGCCCGCGCCGTTGTGGCAGAGGCTTTACGCCTGTTGCAGGACGGCTCTGAGCGCTCACTGGGTATCGTGACGTTTAATAGTGACCAGCAAACCCTGATTACGGACCTGATGGATAATGCCCGGAGCGAAGATCCGGCCCTGGAGCGGTTCTTCTCGGATGAGGCGGCTGAACCGGTGCTGATCCGTAATCTGGAAAACGTGCAGGGCGAAGAGCGGGATATCATGCTGTTCTCCCTGACCTACGGGCCCGATCAGGCAGGCAAAATTTCCCTCAATTTTGGTCCGCTGAATCGGGATGGGGGAGAGCGCCGCCTCAACGTGGCGATTACCCGCGCTCGGGAACGCCTGATTGTGTTCGGATCTCTGCACGGAGATCAGATTGACATTGCACGCACACAGGCGCTCGGCGTGCATGATTTGCGGAAGTTCCTGACTTTTGCAGAACATGGTGCCACAGCCCTCGCCGGGCTGCATGAAGGCTCCGTTGGGGACTTTGACAGCGATTTTGAAAAAGAAGTTGCTGCCCTGCTGCGCCTGAAAGGGTGGCAGGTTGTACCGCAGATTGGCGTTTCCGGCTTCCGCGTGGATTTAGGGGTTGTCGATCCGGATCGCCCGACGACATTCCTTGCCGGGATAGAATGTGACGGAGCCACCTATCATCGGAGTGCCACAGCGCGTGACCGTGACAGGCTGCGGCAGGCAGTTCTGGAAAATCTGGGCTGGACGATCCTCAGAATCTGGTCAACCGACTGGTGGACCAATGCGCAGCGTGAGTGTGACAGGCTCGACAAGGCCTTGCAGGACCTGCTGGATAGAGCACGGGAAGAGCGCGCCTTACAGGAAGAAGAACAACGTGCTCAGATGCCGCAATTATCTGCCGAGGCTGAGGACGGTGCATCTGAGGAGCCGAACAGAGAATTATCTCCGCCAGAAACAGACAGTCAGGAAGTCTCTCAGCACACATCCGGCTCTGATCGTAAGGTATCCCCGGACGCACCGCAGTCCTATGCGTGCGCCCCGGATTATTTGGTGCCACAGTCAAACGGACGACTGTCATTTACAGAACAGCCTTCGTGCGAAGGCCAGATGGACATAGTCCCTGATCAGACGCTGTTTTTCAAAGAGACCTATACGCCTGTCCTCCTTCAACTCATCAGGCAGGCAGTGAACAGGCTTGGCCCGGTGCGGGAGGACGTGCTTGTGCAAACTCTTTCTCGACAGCACGGTTTTGCACGGGCCGGGCGTGATATCCGGGACCGTCTTCAGGGCCTTATTCCTTCCTCGTTCGCCCGCACGCAGGAAGAGGTCGGCACTTTTATCTGGCCGGAGGCGCTATCTCTGGAGGAACCGCTGGCTTTTAAGGCGCCTGCAACGGGTGAGACGCTGGACCCGGCAACTGTGCCGCTTACCATGCTGGTCAGTCTGGCAAAGACATTACTTCCTACCGGACTGCCCGATGAAGAGTTGATTGCCACCATGCGCAAAGCCTGCGGCATGGCGCGCATGGGTGCGGCAATACGCTCTCGGTTTGAAGCAGCGCTTGCGCTCAGCCGCGATGATAAGGCACGGGTTAGTGATGCTCACTAAATCATATCATCTGCGCTACAAATCTTGCGTATTTCCTACATGGGTGTAATGGTACCGATAAGTTCCTGATACGCAGATCCTGTTGCCTGCTTTTTCAAAAATCATGCGGGACGCCTCTGGCGTAGTCTTTTTATCCAGATGGCACGAGGCTCAGCATGGTGCGCGACACACGTCGTTTTTTTCTGCGGGACAGAACACACTCTGACCATACAGAGCTGGACCATCTTATTGGCCCACTGACTTCTGAAACGGCTTATCGCCGCTATCTGAAAAGCCTCGCCGGGTTCCGGGCCGGAGCAGAGCAGGCTGTCAGTAAGGCCCTCTGGCCAGAAAGCCTTACTGGCTGGTCCCCTGTCTCTCTCGGCCGTACGATGCAGGCTGATCTGCACGATCTTGAAGAAAGTACAACACCCCTGCCCCCATTTCCTACGCCTGCGTCCGTTCCGGCATTGTTGGGTGCTCTTTACGTCCTGGAAGGATCCTCGCTCGGAGCCCGCTTTCTGGCCAGGCAGGTGGCGACACTGGGCTATTCACAGGATTTTGGAGCAAGGCATCTGGCAGTTCAGACGGCCTCCCCTGATAACTGGCAGCATTTTCTGCATCGTCTGGATGCTTCGTCCGAATGGGATGCGGAAGAGGCCGCAGGCAGCGCCCGCACCCTTTTCCAGTATGCACTCCATTCCGTAAGGCACACGGATAGCCTTACTGCCATTTATCATGGTTGAGTTTGGTCAGGCGGACCTCACAAGCTGCGATAAAGAACCTATCCATATTCCGGGCAGTATTCAGCCGCATGGCTGTCTGCTGGCCTGTGAGCGCGAGGGGTTCCGGGTGCGGCGTCTGTCCGCCAACGCGGCCTCCATGCTGGGGCTGGAAGGGCTTGCCCCCGGCAGCCAGCTTTCAGACCATCTGAGTGCCGCCACGCTGCATACCCTGCGTAATGCTCTGGCAAACAGCCTTTCACTAGGCCGTCCGGCGTATGTTTTTGGTGAGCAGATTACGCAACACGCCCGGTTTGATCTCTCAGTCCATATGTCTGGTGACGATATGGTTATTGAGTGCGAACCAGAGGGCGCGCCGGAGGATAACAACCAGTTTGTTGCCAACCTGCGCATGATGCTTGACCGCTTGCGTGACATAGCGGACATGGAGCGGCTGTTTAGCGCCGTTGTGCGGCTGATGCGGGGCATGCTGCACTATGACCGCGTGATGATCTATCGCTTTGACCCGGACTGGTCTGGCAAGATTGTTGCTGAAGCACGCTCTTCTGCGCTTGAAAGCTTTCTCGGGCAGCACTTCCCCAGTGCGGATATTCCTGTGCAGGCCAGAGAACTCTACCGCCGGGCCTTGATCCGTATGATCGGGGATGTCAGCTACACGCCTGTGCCTATGCAGCAACTTCCGGGGCTGGGCGCGCTGGATATGTCTCTTTCCCAGTTGCGAAGTGTCTCGCCCGTTCATTGCGAATATCTGTCCAACATGGGCGTGGGGGCGTCCATGTCCATTTCTCTGATGGTGGACGGAAAATTATGGGGCATGATTGCCTGCCATAACTACTCTCCTAAAATTCTGACGTTAGGGGAGCGCACAATCGTCAAGATTTTTGGCGAATTTGTTGCGCTGCGGATTGTGGTTCTGCTCAGAACCAGCCGCCTGCACGTCACCCAGCAAACCCATAGTCTGATCGAAAATTTCCTCAGAGACGCTGTTCCGATGTCGGACATGCCCTCTTACCTGCGCGAGCATATTGCGGATCTGGCCCCGCTTATTCCCTGTGATGGCATCGGGTTGTGGATTGACGGACAATGGACAACCTATGGCACAGCGCCGTCTGCGCCGGAGACGGTCCTCAGCCTTGTTTCCATCGCGCATGAACGGGCGGGACACCAGATCTGGCATACGGACCACCTGACGGACATTGTTCCGGATGCACCGGCTATGTTGCCGGACGTGGCCGGAGTTATGATTATTCCGATTTCGGCCCAGCCGAACGATTATGTGTTTCTGTTCCGCCGGGAGATCCTTCAGACTCTCAACTGGGGCGGTGACCCGAACAAAACCTATACCAACGGCCCGCTTGGCCCCCGGCTGACGCCGCGTACCAGTTTTGCAATCTGGAAAGAGGAAGTTCGGGAAAAATGCCTCCCCTGGACAGATAATAATCTGGAAGCGGCGGGACTGGTGCGTTCCGGTCTGATTGAGGTCATGAGCGCCTACCACCAGCAGCAACTGAAAGAACGCGCGCAGGCTGATACCCGCCAGCGCATGCTGAATGAGGAACTCAGCCACCGGGTCAAAAATATTCTTGCAGTTGTCCGCTCTCTCATGGCGCAGCCTGTGCCAGAGGGCCGGACGTTGCAGGAGCATTTTGATGTGTTGCAGGGCCGCGTGAAGGCGCTGGCCCATGCGCATGATCAGGTTGTCCGCACAGATGGCGGCGGTCTGCTTTACCCCTTGCTGGACGCGGAGCTCGCCCCTTACCGCCTTCTGCCGGATACCATCACGTTGTCTGGCCCGCCTGTCTGGCTGACGGGGCGTGCGCTGTCCGTCATGGCGCTGATTGTGCATGAACTGGCGACGAATGCCGCGAAATATGGGGCGTTTTCCACGCAGGAAGGACGCCTGCATGTGCGCTGGTGGCAGGATAAGGCAACGCAGGACTGGGTAGTTACCTGGCAGGAAACCGGCGGCCCCACCATCAGCCGGTCTACCCGTAAGGGATTTGGTTCCATTCTGCTGGACCGGGCTGTTCCGCATGAGTTGCATGGCAAAACACAAAAAGAGTTTCGAACTGAAGGGCTTTTCATCCGTTTTGATCTACCAGCCCACCATGCTGAATTGATCACACAGGAGAACAGCACCATGCAGGAGCCCGTGAGAGCAGACGTCATGCAGGCAGATCGCATCCGGTTGCAGGACAAGAACATTCTGATTGTAGAAGATCAGCTTCTGATCGCGATGGATGTTGAGCAGGCACTTGCTGACTATGGACTGTCTCAGGTGCGCTCTGTCTCTTCTGTGTATGAAGCCCTTCAGGCTATCCGCACGGACCAGCCTGACTGTGCCCTGCTTGATTTCAATCTGGGGGATGAAACTTCCGCCGATATCGCACGTGCGCTGAGGGAGCGTGAGATTCCGTTCCTGTTTGCCACCGGTTATGCGGACCGCTCCATGATCCCGACCGAATTCCGGGATGTGCCGGTTGTGCGCAAACCCTATGCACCCGCAACGCTGATCAGGGAAATGGAAAAACTGCTCAGTTGACCGGATGTGTCAGGGGCATAATTCCCACGGTACGGGAACCATCCCGATCCGCTGTGTGGTAACATGGTAAATTGAGCGGACCAGCGTTTCTGATAACACCTGCTCTGGCAGGCCATGGGCCCGGACTGCGCCGTTCTGCATCAGGACAAGTTTGTCACAAAAGCGGGCGGCCAGTCCGAGGTCATGCAGGACGACGACGACTGCTTTACCGTCCTGATACGCAGCCTGCCGGAAGAGGTTCATCACCATCAGGGCATGGGCAGGGTCCAGTGCGGCAACAGGCTCATCTGCCAGCAGAATGGGCGCATCCACACAGAGCATCCGGCACAACGCCAGCCGGGCCAGTTCACCTCCGGACAGACGATGCGCTGCGCGATCAGCACTTTCAGTCAGGCCTGTTTTCTGCAACGCCTTCGTGACTTGTGGGTGCTTTAACGCGACAGTGCCACTCTCCCCATGCGCAAGCCTGCCCAGTGCGGCAACGTGCCGCACGCTCATAGGCGGGGGGCGCACGCTCTCCTGCGGCATAAAGGCAATCTGCCGCGCCCGTCTTGATGGAGGTATAGACGCAATAGAGTCCTCGCCAAGCATCACACGCCCCATATCCGGTGCCAAAAGCCCGGCAAGAACCCGGAGCAGACTACTCTTCCCTGCCCCGTTTGGTCCGATAAGTCCCACCACGGCCCCGGCCTGCACAGACAGGGTCACCGACCGCAGGATCTGTCGTTCACCGAGAGACAGAGACACATCCAGCGCTGTCAGGCTGTTCATACTCCGTCCTTCCGTAGTCTCAGCACCCGGTGGAAAAAGACAGGGGAACCAACCAGAGCCGTCAGCACTCCAAGCTGAAGTTCAGGACCGGAAGCGGCCATGCGCACAATGTTATCCGCCACGAGAAGCAAAGCGGCCCCACCCCAGAAGGATGGCCAGAGCAGGCGTGAGGGCTGATATCCTGTCCATCCTCTCAGGAGGTGAGGTACAACCAGTCCGACAAACCCGATTGCACCAGAAACCGCAACGCAGGACCCAACAGCCAGAGCAGTCCCCAGCACAACCCGCATCTGGACGCCGCGCCAGCCAGTAAGAGCAAAGCCCATACTGCTCGCGACGTCTTCCCCTAGTGTCAGAGCATCCAGCGCGCGGCCTGTTGTCAGCATCAGCGCAACACCCAGAATGCTTCCGGGCAGGCAGATGGCGACATCCGTGAATGTCCGGTCCGTCAGTGACCCCATCAGCCAGTGCATAATTTCAAAAGAGGCGTAAGGACTTGGGACGAGATTAAGCGTCAGGGCTGTCAGAGCCGCAGTAAACCCGCTTAAGGCCGCGCCTGCCAGCAACAGCACCAGTACACCCCCATTGCCCACCAGCAACATCAGCAAAGCCACGGCAGCAAACGCGCCGACCAGCCCCCCCAGCGGGAGCGCTATTAACGAAAGCTGCATCAGTCCGGTGTAAAAGACGCAGACCGCCCCCAGCGCTGCACCGCCCGATACGCCCAGAATACCGGGGTCCGCAAGCGGGTTACGCATATAGCCTTGTAAGGTTGCGCCTGAAAGACCCAGAACACCCCCGACCAGAAGCCCCAGAAGTGCTCGGGGCAGACGCAGTTGTTCCAGAATAATCGCGCCTGCGCTATGGCGGCCCGCCAGACTGTCCTGCAAGGCCTGTAGTCCGGCAATGGAGCTTTCCCCGTGCCAGAGTGATACAAGAAACAGCACGCCAACGCACGCAGCCAGAGAGAGGGAAAGGCTCCGTATCTGCTTATCTCCAGTCATTTGAGCGCCTCCAGCGCAGCCTTGCTGGCTTTAAGGCGGCTGATTACGTCTAGCGTTTGCGGCAGACCACACAGCCATAATCTGGCCGGAATATCTGCCCTGTGCGCCTGCGGAAAGGCGTTCTGTAAAACAGGATTATCCAGCATGGACTGCGCTATGGAATAACCACGACCAGAACGATCCAGAATGAGCAGGTCTGGCGGATGTGCTATCAGAGTTTCCAGAGGGAGCTTTGCCATATGGCCGACGCCTTTGCGGGCTGTATAGTTCTGAAAGCCCGCATGACGCAGAACATCGTCCGGCAGACTCCCCGGCTGGGTTACAAATCCGTTGGCCGCGTAGATCGCCGCAACAGGGCCGTCTGCTGCCGTAACGGTCTGCTCCGCCAAGCGCTGCCGAAAAGACGCAACCAGTTCTCTGCCTCGCTCAGGCTCCCCAATAGCCTCCGCAACGCTCATAATCTGAGCCGGAATATCTTCCAGTTTATCCGCAGGACGAAGTGCGACAACAGGTAACCCCAGAGATCTTGCAACCTGCATCGCAACGCGCGCCGTATAGGTGCCACCCAGCACAATATCCGGGTTGCTTGCCACAACAGCCTCGGCAGAAACACGTAAGGTCGGCACTGCGCGAGCCTGCTCACACATTACGGAATTCTGGCAGTCACGCACCATAGGGCTAAGCGCCGCTATATTTTCTGGTTTTGCCAGCATCAGCACAAGCTGGTCAGTGCACAGATTGAGCGAAACAATCCTGTGCCTTGGCTCGGCCAGAGCGATAGCCGGCCCGGAACAGAGCAGCACAATAAGAAAAAACCGACGCCACATCAGCAGGTTACCAACCTGATGGACTGGTAGAAGCGGAGTGGCATAGTGGCGTTGATCCCGTGACACAGCATTTCTGTCACCAGATCGTCTCGAGGCCAAGCAACAAGGCATACTGCAAGCAGAGACCCTGCCTCTTTAACAGCCTGCCAAAAAGACTGCGCCCAAGACTATCTGATTACGTCTGGCAGAGGACAGGTTTCATGGTGCGCAGACCTGTAAAAACCTGCCTCTCTGCCCTCTCAGAAAGCCGCAAAGCCGGGACGTGTCAAGAACAGCGCGTAAACGGCTCATGCAGTGCACGGCGTCTGACGCACCGTGGCAGGAGTGTTTGCAACATGCTCAGCGTTGCCGTGGCGGAAAGTCCGGTTTCATTGGAAAACCGGGTCAGTTCTTCTTCTGTGAAGAACTGGCGGATTTCTTCTTCCGTGGCGGCCGGGGCATCATCCTGCCTCTGCCAGAGACGAATAACGTCGATCATGCCTGCCGCACTGGCCCGCTGTTCCAGCTTGCTGGGGGTATCCGGGCGGGGCACCGGGCCGAGCAGGTCATTCAGAAGGGAGAGCATGCCCGAGACATCCTGACTGGCCAGTGTCATGAAGTCACCCGTTTTGGTGACGGCAGATGTGAGCTGTTCTGTAATTTTCATGGAACCCACCTTGACCTTTTATGGTCCGCAGAACGTCCGCCTGATCTGCTCCTGCCTTATCGGACCGCCCTGCTCAACCAGATAAACTCTCTTCACGGGAAGACAGATTAGGGATGCTGGAGGAGCCTGTTCTGCCAACGCCTGCCTGAAGACTCTGTTGCATGGTTAGAAGCGCCTCACCAGAACGTGTTTGCAAAGCGAGGGAGTGGGCAGTCGCAGGCCTTAAAGGCCAAGCATTTTGCACCAGAGAGAGAGGACATGGTCCCGGCTGAAAAGAGCCATGCGGTCTTTTCCATTCTGCGAAAATGCGAGACGTGTTTCCGGGTCTGCCATCAGGCTTAAAAGCCCTTCCGCCAGCCCCGCGACATCATCCTGCGGCACCAGAAGCCCTGTTTTGCCCGGAACAAGAATTTCGGCAGGGCCGGTTTCACAGTCAAATGCTACAATCGGCACGCCAAACGCCGCGGCCTCCAGCATGACCATGGGCAACCCCTCAAACCGGGAGGAACAGGCCATGAGTCCGGCCTGACCAAACAGTGTTGCAACGTCCTTCTGCGCGGGGCCGACAGAAGCATGGGCCAGTGTGGCCGCCTGTTCTGTCAGCATGGCTTTTTGAGGCCCATCTCCAACAATCGTCAGACGCCAGCCGTCCGAGCGCGGGTCACGCTCGACCAGTCTCCATGCTTCAAGCAGGCGATCAAACCCCTTTTGCGGACTTAACCGGCCCAACGCCAGCACGGTACGGACTGTGACATCGTACGGTTTTTCGGACATGGGAGGTGCCATATTGGGAATACAATGCACCTGCGCTCTGGGCCGCGCTTTTTGCTGCCAGAGCGCCTGATCCCGATGCGTCAGTGTGACAACATCATTTGCCCATTTTGCGGCAATAGCCCGCCCCCATCGCCTCTTTTTTTTGCCCAGATCAACCGTGTAGTTAAAATGCTCCCAGACAATACAGCGTATTCCCGCCAGTCTGGCCGCAGCAACCGCGTAGAGCGCATGTGTTGATTCAACAATAACGAGTGTTTCAAGGTTTCTGGATTTTATAAGCCGGTAGAGGCGCAGTATCAGGCTGGGGGCTGACCAGAGAAGCGAGACATGCTTCGATGATAAAACGTCACGCTGGATACGATCATCCAGAAAATACGCAGGCGGCCCTTCAGACACGACTTCTATCAGCGTGATATCGGCTTTTTCCACCAGTCCGTTTATCACGGCACAGCAGGTACGTTCCGTACCGCCCATCAGGCCTATGGTATGGATAACAAACCCAATGCGCATTTCAACTCCCTCTCCGGTCATAGCGCCGGAGCGCATTTTAAACATGCGCTAGTGTTTTCTGGCCTTACCAAGCAGGCTGGACATCAGCAAAAGATAAGCCTGCCCGCCACAATCAATGGCAAAAGGCTTGACGGCGTCCGCCAGCGTCTGGCTATCCGGTGCAGGCTTTCCCAAAACAGCAATCATGGCTTGCGCGAGGGCAGAGCTGTCTCCTACCGGCACAACATGCACAGCCTCGCAACACGCGACAAAGTCTCGTGCTGCGGGCGTGCAGTCTGTGGTGATTACCTGCCGCCCGGCGGCCAAAGCTTCCAGAATAACAGCACCGTATCCTTCCCGCCGGGAAGAGAGAACAAACAGACGCGCCTCATCCAGATAAGGGCGAATGTCCGTAACATAACCTGTCAGCCTGACTTTATCCTGCACACCTTTACGAAGGGCGAGGTCCTGCAAAGCCTGATGGTCCGGCCCTGCCCCACAGATCGTCAGTGTCGCTGAAGGATATCGTCTGGAAACCGATGCAAAAGCGTCTATCAACAGATCAAACCCTTTGGCATGTGTCAGCCTGCCTGCGGCCAGAATATTCAGGCTGGCTGCATCCGGCATGCGCGGAGCCGGCAGGCTGCCGCAGAGTGCCGGTAGAGGAATAACATCCGTTACTGACCGCCTGAATAACTTATTGGCTTGCAGGGCTGTCGTGCAGTCAAGCGCAATGAGTCTGTCAGATTTTTTCAGCAGAATACGCATGCGCATGTTAAAAATTTTCTGTGCCCATGCGGCGCGGCCCGGTTTATAAATCGGGGAACTGATCTGTGTCAGAATAACAGGACGTACCTTAACGGGCAGTTTCCCGAGGTGATACGCAACAGGCCAGTGGTAATTTCCGGGGACAAAACAGGCTTTTACAGGGTTTTTCTGAAAATACTGCGCCGCCTTGCGTGCAAGCTGCGTCATGGAAGACGCAGACCTGCAAAGGGGCTGAGGCGCAATGACCAGATGGACGGCCGGGTCCAGCAAATTCTGCATCTCGCCTTCACTGGCGCCGGCAAATATCACAACAGGATGCCCCTGCTGCGCCCAGTAGTTCGCAAGGCGGATTGCAATCCGTTCAGACCCTCCAAAGACAAAATCATGAATGACAATGCCAATGGAAAAAGCGTCTTGCTGTGTCAGCATAGTTTTTGCAGAATTTTTCTGGTTTCGCGCATGAGTTCAATAGACAGTCCGTGCGCGGAAAGCTCTGTCCGTTTCACATCAAACACCGTCACCGCCCCTGCGGCGGAAAGCGTATGCATACCTTCCGTATAGGGGGAAAAGTCTTCCGGGATTTTGATCCGGGAGCCCGCGTGCGTCACAACATGCTCAGGCGTAAGTTTCTCAAACCATAAGGGCCTTATAGCGCCGCCATAAGTCCATGAGCAGTCCTGCACCGGCAGCATGACCTGCCCTTTCAGAACCCGCGGTGTTCCGCCGGGCCGGGTGCTGGCGGAATGGAGGCGCACAGGGTTACCGGGGTGCCGTGTCCACGGGCCGTGCAACTGCTCTGCAAAGGCCAGATGCAATTCCCCCACAGGTTTTGGCGGCTTGCTGGCCGGGGTATAAAAAAGCCACCATAAGCCATCATGGTAAAAAGGCGTTGCGTCCACCGCTACATCTGGGCCGAGATCAATAACGCAAGCAGGCTCCCATACATCCGGGAAAGACTGCGCACGATAAAGGGTCAGCTTTCCTGAGTGATAGGCTTCCGGCAGCATCCAGATTGCGCCGTCCGCTTCAAAAACAAAGGGGTAAGACAGATGCCATGGCTCAGAAAGCGCAACACGCTGCTCCAGTAATCTGAAGCCTGTGTCGTAGAGAAAGACTTCTATAATGCCGTGTCTGGTACGATAATCGAATGTCTCAACAAAGACATAAAGAATATCATCTTTCCAAAATCCGAATGGATCAGCCATAAACTGGAAAGGTTTCAGGGCAGGAAGCCACGCAACAGGGTCTGCTCTTACGCAGCCGTCTTCAATAATGGCATCCAGAGGCACGTCGGAAATGCCAACGTGCCAGATATCTTTACGAAGACCCAATTAAAAAACCTTTTATATTCTCAAATTGACACAGCTTTCCTGTCTTCTTTGGCAGACATAATGAACACTTAAATTTTTATCAAGGCCAGCGCCTGCGCGGCAAGCAGGAGCACCACAGGATGCTCCCTTCCCTTTTTTGCACGTCTTGCCCGCTCAGCATGACAGACCGCACTGTTTCACCCGCCATACTGTGCGTCAGACACCTGTTCCAGCCAGTCAACCGGAGATCCATTCAGTTTTTCCTGAATGGCAATGTGGCTCATGGCCGTAGTTGCTGTCGCGCCATGCCAGTGCTTTTCCCCCGGCGCAAACCAGACCGTATCACCGGGATGGATTTCCTGAACAGGGCCGCCTTCACGTTGCACCCATCCGCATCCAGCCGTCACAATAAGGGTTTGTCCAAGTGGGTGTGTATGCCAAGCTGTCCGGGCACCCGGTTCAAACGTGACAAGAGCCGTGGTGACCTGTGCAGGCTCCGGCGGATTGAACAAAGGGTCAATGCGCACGGTCCCGGTAAACCAGTCAGACGGGCCGACAGCAGAGGGTTGTGACCCAACGCGTTTAATATCCATGATAAATACTCCTGTTATATCGTCCGGAAATGTCGTGTTAGTCTGGATAGTCTCTCTGAATATCCAAAAGTGTCATGGCTGGCGGGTTAACCGCTGTGTCACAAAAGCCAGAAGTGCAGCGATGCCGAGCACACAGGCACTCGCGGTAAACGTGGCCTGATATCCTATGCTGTCAAACAGAATACCGCCACAGGTTGCGCCAAGCGTAATGGCAAGCTGGACGACCGCGACCATGAGGCCTCCGCCCGCTTCCGCATCCCGCGGGAGCGTTCTGGCCAGCCAGGTCCACCACCCTACGGGTGCTGAGGTTGAAAACAGCCCCCATGCGGCCAGTATAACAGCGCACACAATAGTCGATTGTCCAAAAGCAATCAGGCCCGTAGCCAGAAATGCCATCACGATCGGGATGGAAATCAGAACAGGATAGACGCTGGTTTTCAGCAGCCTCCCGATCAGCACAGTGCCGATAAAGCCGGACAGTCCCATTAACAGCAGGATAAAGGACAGCGTGGAGACATTCACATGCGCGACTGTCTCAAGAAACGGCCGGACATATGTGAATAATGTAAACTGCCCCATAAAAAACAGGCTGACGGCCGCCATGCCGAATGTCACACTCGGCCGCCTCAGCAAGGCAAAAACACTTGCAGAGTGCGGCGTGCGTTCACTGGGCATGGATGGAAGGCTGATAAGCTGCCAGACCAGAACAAGAACCGCCACAGGAACCACGCAGAAAAACGCACCACGCCAGCCAATCAGGCTGCCGAGAAAGCTGCCAGCCGGAGCGGCAATCACCGTCGCCAGAGCGTTTCCACCATTCAGAATAGCCAGTGCCCGTGGCACATGATGCTCTTCTACCAGCCGCATGGCCGTGGCCGCGGACATGGACCAGAAGCCGCCGATAACAACACCAATCACCGCGCGCCCAAACATGAAAATGATATAGTTGGGCGCAAGCGCGACAACTGTCCCTGATATAATCATCATGCCGATAAGGGTGAGCAGCAGCGTTTTACGGTTCAGGCTCTTGGCAAGTGAGGAAATGAAAAGGCTGGTCAGGACGGCAAAAGCTCCGGACACCGAGATGGCCTGTCCGGCCTGCCCTTCCGTAATATGGAGATCGACCGCAATTGGCGTCAAAAGGCTGACAGGCATGAATTCCGAGGCAACGAGCGCAAAGGCTCCAAGAGACATGGCCAGCACCGCACCCCATGATCCGGGCCGCGTGTTTATGCCCGAAGTTGTGTCGGGACCCGTGTAAGAAGTTGTGTCCATTCCGCCTCGTTATTACAATATTTTCTAGTCATAGCTGGTCATTTGCCATTTCAGGCACATCGGCAGACAAAATTTTTCGGTAACTGACCGTTTGCTGCACGAAGTTTTCTGTTTCCAGTGCCGCATGACCTGCTTCGTTCTCAACCATAAGAAACAAGCGGACACAGGACTAGACCCAATAATACGAGGATCGTCATGAGCAATTCTCATGAATTACCTTTTTAGAGGCTTGGGATAGGTGAATGGCCCTGAACCAGAGAAACCGGCAGAGCGCGCCATTCTTGCGTTGCTTAGGCTGTGCAAGGGATTTTTTGGGAGAATGGAATAGTCGGGTTATGCCTGTTCGAGACGGCATAACCCGTTATTTTTAAGAACATCGAGCCTGAAAAACTCAGACAGTCTGACGTGTGGGCCGGAAAAGAATTTCGTTGATATCAACATCTTCCGGCTGGCTGATTGCAAACGCAACGCACCGGGCAAAAGAGTCAGCCCCGATCGCAAAACCGGGAACAACACTCCGGAGTTGTTCCGCTGTTGCTTCATCATGGATGCTGTTGAGCAGTTCAGACTGAACCGCGCCCGGTGAAATTACGGTCGTGCGCAGGTTATAAGGCTTTACTTCTGCCCGCAGTCCTTCTGAGAGCGCCCGAACAGCAAATTTTGTGGCGGAATAAACAGCACTGTTTTCAAGAACACGATGCCCGGCCACAGAAGAGACATTGATAATCTGGCCGCTTTTCTGGACCTTCATATGAGGAAGAGCGGCGGCAATACCATACAGAACCCCTTTGATGTTCACATCAATCATCAGGTCCCATTCATCAACCCGCAGTTTTTCAAGCGGAGAAAGCGGCATGACACCCGCATTGTTCAGCAGGACGTCAATCCGGCCATAAGTCTTAACTGCCGTATCCACAAGTGCCTGAACAGACGCCCGGTCTGTCACGTCCGTTTCAACCGCCAGCGCTTTTCCGCCTTTGGCGGTAATAGCGTCTGCAAGGGTTTTAATCCGTTCTTCGCGGCGGGCACCCAGCACAACTGTCGCGCCCAGTTCTGCAAGATGCCGGGCTGCTTCTGCCCCCAGTCCGCTGCTTGCCCCTGTGATAACGACGATCTTATTGGCAATGTTACTCATGGTGTGTCTCCTTCTTGCTTACCGATCAATTTTTTCGAATTTGAGCACAAAATTATCTCCCTCACCGATCGCAGTATATTTGGCGCGATCTTTATCCCCGAGGGCGAAGGTCGGCGGCAGGGTCCAGACCCCTTTGGGCCAGTTAGCTGTATCACGCGGGTTGGCATTGATTTCCGAGGAGCCAACCAGCCGGAATCCTGCCTTTTCAATCAGGGCAATGGCATAAGGCTGACGGATGTATCCGTCCTCCGCATGCGGGTCCTGCGGAGCATTGGTATGTCCGCGGTGATCTTCAACACCAAAGATTCCGCCAATTTTCAGAACCCGGTGAATGGCCGCAAGCATCTGCGGCGCATTCCCTGCTTCCATCCAGTTATGAAGGTTACGGAAGGTCAGAACGAAATCAGCACTGGCAGGTGGCGCAAAATCGAGATGCTCTCCGTCAAACTGTGTGGTCTTAAAGGTGCTTTTAAGCTCAGGGTGCGCCTCCATCATTTTGCTAAACGCGGAACCGGCCTGATCTTCCCGTCCGAGGGCCAGAGTGTAAGCCCCTTTTTCATGCAGATACGGGGCGAGGATCTGCGTCCAGTAGCCCCCGCCGGGCCAGATCTCGATAACATTTGCGTCCGGACGCAGGCCAAAGAACTGTAATTCCTCCAGAGGGTGCCGGATCTGGTCACGGGCGACAAAGCGCGCATCCCGCGTTATTGCATGAACTGACTGTTCCAGTGTCGGGGCCGCGAGGGCGTTTCCTGATACAATCATGGAAACCGCACAGGCGAGAGGATAAACCGCTTTCATGATGTTTCTTTCACTCAGCTTCTGCGCAAAAATCACACAGGCTCATTATGTAGGGTCTCAGCGCATCCATGATTAGCCCCTTCAGGCTGCATACGCTCTTCCATTTTACTCATGAATGAGGAGCATGCAGCGGGGTTTGCCGCATTTCTTCTACAAACAGCGCAAAAGGCATTGTATTCTGGTGGTGGTGCGGAAAGCAAAGGTGATATCCGGTCCAGTATGGGCACCAGTCTTCAAGCACTTTGACCAGTCGTCCATCGGCAATAAATTTTTCCGCTACTATTTCCGGCATGTGTGCAAGCCCCAGCCCATCCAGACAGGCATCCCTCACCGGAAAAATACTGTTGAAGATCAGAGGTCCATCGACACGAACTTTTAGGTCCCGGCCATTTTTCTCAAATTCCCACGCATAAATACCGCCATAAGTAGGCAGGCGCATGGTGATGCACCGATGTTTTAGCAGGTCAGACGGTACCTTTGGCTTGGGGTTTTTCCTGAAATACGATTTTGTACCAACCACAACAAAGCGGATATCCGGTGTGAGCGGTATCGAGGTCATTTCCTTGGTCACCTGCTCCCCGAGCCTGATCCCGGCATCAAATCGCTCAGCGGCAATATCCACGAGTTTAAGGTCCGCACTGATCTCAATTTTCACATCCGGATATTTTTTAAGGAACGCCTCAATCCTTGGGCGAAGAATATAGGCAATCACATCATCTGGGGCGGTCAGGCGGATCATCCCGCTTGGCTGCCCCCGCAACTGCCCCAGAGCCGCGATCTGGGTTTCAATCTGGTCAAAATGCGGACCAATATTGCGAATGAGGTGGTCCCCAGCATTTGTGGGCGTGACACTACGTGTGGTGCGTGTCAGCAAACGCAGGCCAAGGCGTTCCTCCAGCAGCCGGATTGTATGGCTCAGCGCAGATTGTGAGACCCCCAGCTTTGCGGCCGCCCGTGTAAAGCTGCGCTCGCGCGCAACCGCCAGAAACGCGAGCAGGTCATTCAGGTTCTCGCGTGACATCTATGAGCCCTTTTCATCACTAAGCTTATATTATTTTAAGCAAAACGCCTTCCTGCGTCGAGATACCGTTCACCTCACTCTGTCGTGCTTAAAAAACCGGATGATTTTCAGGTTTCGTTTGGGGCGATAAAGCCCTCATGGTGCGCCTTATGTGCCCCCTTATTGATGAAAAAAACTCATCAGCATGTTCAGAATATAGCATCTAGTCGCATCGATCAGAGATCTTTTATGATCATGTCTGTTGTTTCCTCCAGACATTTTCAGACGCTGGGCGATACGACTCAGAAACTTCAAAAGAACTTAATACGATCCTGATGCGAAAAGAGGAAATCGCCAGTTTATGGGTATTGTTGGTCTCGCACTCCGGAAACCCTATACATTTATTGTAGGGGCGATCTTAGTTCTTCTTCTTGGTGTTTCTGCTATTTTCAGAACGCCCACTGATATTTTTCCCAATATCGACATTCCGGTCATTACCGTCGTGTGGTACTATGATGGTCTGTCTGCACCGGAAACCGAAAAACGCATTAGTACCTATACAGAGTTTTCTCACAGCTTTTTCGTCAACAATCTGCGGACGATCGAAAGCCAGACCACACCCGGTCTTGTGCTTCAAAAGCTGTATTTCCAGCCGGGGGTGGATATCGGGGTCGCTCTCGGGCAGACCGTTGCCGCCACGCAGTCCATCCGTGCCCAGCTACCACCGGGTGTGCAGCCGCCCATTATCATGCAATACAGCGCCTCCAGCGTGGCGGTTCTCCAGCTTTCCCTGTCTTCTGACAAGCTGACGGAAAGCGAACTGTACGATTATGGTGTCTATCGTCTGCGGCAGCAGATGGCGCCTGTTCCCGGCACACTTCTGCCCCCACCGCATGGCGGCAAGATCAGGCAGATCATGGTCGATATTGATCCGACCAAGTTGCAGGCCATGAAAATCAGCCCGCTTGATGTCTCCAACGCTATCAACGCCCAGAACCTGACCCTTCCGGGTGGCACGGTGAAATTCGGACCGTCTCAATACAATATCCAGATGAACGGCATTCCGTATTTTTCAAAGCAGCTCAACAACATTCCACTGCGCAAGGACCCGAATACCGGTGCCATCATCCGCATCCGTGATGTCGCGCAGGTTCGTGACGGCTGGGAGGTGCAGCATAACGTGGTGCGCCGTGAAGGGCAGCGCTCGGTCCTGCTGCGGATCATGAAAGCCGGGAATGCGTCCACACTGGCGGTTGTGAACGCCATGCGGGACACGGTTCTGCCCATCTCACGCGCCGCAGCGCCTCCGGGCATGAAGATTGACGAACTGTTCGATCAGTCCCTGTTTGTGAAAGCTGCCATCAAAGGCGTGGCGTCTGAAGCCGTGATTGCCGGTCTGCTGACAGCCGCCATGATCCTTGCCTTTCTGGCAAGCTGGCGTTCCACGCTGATTGTGGCGGTCTCCATTCCGCTCGCGATCCTGTCTTCCATCGCCATTCTCTCTGCTACGGGAGAAACCCTTAATCTCATGACATTGGGCGGCCTAGCGCTGGCCGTGGGTATTCTGGTCGATGATGCCACAGTCACGATCGAGAATATCCACCGTTTGCATCATGACGGCGCAGACTTGCGCAAAGCCGTTCTGGATGGTGCCGCAGGCATTGCACTGCCGACACTGGTGTCCACGCTGGCGATTTCCTGCGTGTTTGTATCTGTGGAATTCCTGACCGGACCATCACGCTTCCTGTTCACGCCTATGGCGCTGGCCGTTGTGTATGCGATGCTGGCCTCCTACGTTATTAGCCGGACACTGGTGCCGATTTTTGCGGCTCTTCTGCTGCGTTCCGAAGAACAGGCCAAAAAGCGCCGTGAAGAGGCTGGAAAGCCCCCCACGATTTTTGAACGGTTCGGTGCAAAATTTGATTCCCGGTTCGAGCGCTTTCGGAATGGTTATGCAAAGACACTGTCCGGCCTTCTTCATAGCTCATGGAAAGTTCCGGCTCTAGCAGCCTGTCGGGTTGGGTATTTTGTGGCTGATAACGCCGAGGCTGAGCCAGCTTATGCTACGTGAAGCCGTGCCATTCTTTTGCAGTTGTATGCGAGAGCGACGAGTGTCCATTCGGTCGTGACTTTTGCAAGGCTGCGCAGACTGAATCTTCTGAAGCCCATGATGCTTTTGATAATGCCAAAGATCGGTTCAACGGTCTGTTTTCGTAGTCTGTAAACATCTCCGGCATCCGTGGTTTCCAG
>NZ_JACRVR010000012.1:0-76721 GCF_018811975.1 Acetobacter sp. P1H12_c
CCCGCCCCCCGTGCCCCCCGCCACTCCTGAGTGCCGGGGGGCACGGGGGGCGGGACGGGTGGCAATCTGGCAGAGTCACGGTATAAACTGGCGGCATAAGCTGACGGGATACCAGACCATTTTTCTTTTCTAAGGCTTACGCGCCCCATGGCCGATGATGTGACGTTTCATGACCCGGACCCCACCGTTGCGGAGCTGCTGGCCAGCCGCCCGTATCTGGACATGGACCCGCTCTGCGGCCTGATGCTGGACGGTGTGGCTCTGAACGCCATTGCGGATCAGCTCGGCACGCCATGCTGGGTGCTGAGCGGTGACACACTGCGCGCCCGGATGCACCGGATGCGGCAGGCCATGCAGGATGCCGGGCTGAACGCCTCCATCCACTACGCTGTGAAAGCCAATGACCATCTGGCCGTCCTTTCCCTGCTGCGGGAGGAAGGGTTTGGCGCGGATATTGTCAGCGGAGGGGAACTGGCCCGCGCTCTGAAGGCAGGCATCCCGGCCAGCCACATCGTGTTTTCCGGCGTTGGCAAAAGTGATGCTGAGCTGGAAAAGGCCATTGGTCTGGGCATTGGCCAGATCAATGTGGAAAGCGCGGAAGAGCTGGATATTATTTCCGGCATTGCCAGCGCGCTCGGAAAAACCGCCACCATTACCCTGCGCGTCAACCCGGATGTGGATGCAAAAACCCACGCCAAGATCACAACCGGTCTGGCCGCCAACAAGTTCGGCATCCCGTATGATGATGCCGCGGCTCTGTACGCCCGTGCCGCCAGTCTGCCGGGCATCCGCGCCGCCGGGTTCTCCACCCATATTGGCAGCCAGATTCTCTCCGTAGCCCCTTACCGTGCCGCCTATGCCCGCATTGCCGATCTGGTGCGCACCGTCCGGGCGGCTGGCCAGACGGTCGACGTTGTGGATTGCGGCGGCGGCCTTGGCATTTCCTACCGCACCGAGCCGGAAGGCCAGCCGGAGGCACTGGCCGGAGCCATCAGGGCAGAACTGGGGGACCTTGGCGTGCGTCTGGCCATTGAGCCGGGGCGCTGGCCTGTTGGCCCCTCCGGCCTGCTGCTCAGCACGGTGATTCTGAACAAGGCACGGGGGAAGGAAGCTCCCTTCCTTGTGCTGGATGCCGCCATGAATGACCTGCTGCGCCCCAGCATGTATGATGCCTGGCATGGTATTGTCCCCCTCAGCCCGCATGATGCCGCCCTGCCCGCTGGCCCCGCCCATGTGGTCGGCCCGGTGTGTGAAACGGGTGATACATTCGCGCGGGACCGCCAGCTTCCCCCCATGCAACGCGGTGCCCGTGTGGCTTTGCTGGATACCGGGGCTTATGGCGCGGTGATGAGTTCCACCTACAACAGCCGCCCGCTCGCGGCGGAAGTGCTGGTGGACAAAGGGGCATGGTCCGTCATCCGCAAGCGCCAGCCGCTTGAGGCGTTGTGGCAGGATGAAACCGTGCCCTCCCACCTTGCCGGAACGGCATGACCCCGGCGGGTCTGAAACAGGATCTGGCCTCCTCCACCGCAGAGGGAGGCTCTCTGGCGGCCCGGCTGGCAACCGCCCGCCAGCACGCGGCCTTTGTGCTGCGCACCGAACGGCTCTGGCCTGCGCTCCAGCCCACGCTGGCGCTGCTGGGCGTGTATGGCATTGCGGGCCTCCTGCGCCTGCCGCAGCATCTGCCGGACGGGCTGCGGCTTGTGCTGGTGGCCGGGTGGCTCAGCCTGTGCGGCTGGCGGCTGCATCAGGATCTTTCAAACCTGAAAGCCCCCTCGGCAGAGGCCATTGACCGCCAGATTGAACAGGCCTCCGGCCTGCATAACCGCCCACTGGCGACCCTCACTGACCACCCCGCAGGCGTAAAAAAAGGTCAGCCCCAGCCACTATGGCAGGCGCATCAGCAACGGGTTCTGGCCTCTCTGGGCACGTTGCGGGCCGGATGGCCGCGCCTGCTGCCCGCCACCCCGGCGCGGCGCTGGGCCGGAGCCGCGCTACTGGCCGGGCTGGCGTTTACCGGGGGCATGGCCGGGCCCTCCGCCCCCGGCCGTATTCTGGCCGCCTTCATCCCCGGCCGGGATGATCCGGACGTGCCTCTGGCGCATGTGGAAGCTTGGATTACGCCCCCCGCTTATGCGCCTGAAGCGCCGGTGTTTCTCAACCCCAATGCGCCCGCCCCTTCCGTGCCGGAAGGGGCGCGGCTGACGGTGATTGTCACAGGTCTGTCCTCCCATCCTGTTCTGCACAGCGCGGGCGGCCTGATCATGCAGGATGAAGCACGCCAGACGCTGGATCATCAGAGCTGGAAAATGGAAGTCACCCTGCGGCACAGCGGCCTTGTGCGCGTCGCGGGGCGCGGACGCACGCTGGCCCGCTGGCCCATTACCGTTCTGCCTGATGCAGCACCCACGGCTGCGTGGGGTCCTAACCCCGGCGCAGGTCGAACAGACTGGCGCACCCGCCTCCCGTATGAAGCCGCGCATGCCTATGGTCTGGCCTCGCTTTCTGTCGAACTGCATCTGGCGCATCCCGGTCGTGGCCCGGCCCGCACCCTGACAGTTCCCCTCCCGCTCAGCGGTCATCCCAAATCCGCCAAAGGCATCATCACGCCTGATCTTTCAGAAGATCCCTGGGCGGGAGAGGACGTCACCGGCCGCGTAGTCGCCACCTCTGTCAGCGGCCATAAGGGGCAAAGCAAACCGGTTACCTTCCATCTTGGCGCCCGCGTGTTCCACTCCCCCGTCGCCCGGGCCGTGCTGGACCTGCGCAAGCGTTTTGCGCTGGGGCGTGAAAGCCGGAGCGAGACCGCGACAGACCTCGCGGCCCTTGGTGAAACTCCCGGACCGGTCAATGACCACACTGGGATGTTCCTCACCCTGACCAGCCTTGTCGCCATGCTGGACAACAAGGACGTCGATACAGAAACCGCCCGCACCAGCACCACCAATCTGCTGTGGGATCTGGCTCTGGATATTGAGGACCGCCGCAAGGGCGATGATGCCAGTGCGCAGGCGTCTCTTGACGTGCGCGCAGCACAGGCCGCCGTCGCGCAGCAATTGCAGCATATGCGTGAGGAAGGCCAGCAGTCCCCACAGGCGCGGGAAGAGCTGGAAGCCCGGCTGAAAAGCCTGAAAGACGCCATTGCCCGCAAGATGCAGGCTCTGGCCGCGCAGGCCCTGCGGGACCACACCGCCATTCCGGACCTACCCGGTTTTTCCAGAGCAGGAGACAAAGCCTTTTCCCGCCTGATGCAGCAATTACAGCGGGACGCCGCCAACGGGCACTCCGCTGACGCACTCCAGCGCCTGCAACAGATGGAAGACGCGACTGAACGCATGCGCAACGCCACACCGCAGGATATGGCGGCCATGGCGCAGCAGATGGTCGCGCAGCAGAAAGCGCGTGAACAGGCCGCCGCCCTGCGGGACCTGACAGGCAAACAGACTTCCCTGCTGGACCACGCACAGTCCCGGCTGGATGAAACCCTTCGCGCCCAGTCCCGTCAGCAAAATGGCATGGATGCGGATGAGGACGGCGATGATGATTACGGCTCCATGCCAACCGCCGAACTCCTGCGGAGGCTCGGCCTCCCCGTGCCTCCGGGCACGGACCAGAACGCACCGGGGCCACAAACACCGCCTCAGCAGCCGGACAGCAAGACAGGCGATACCTCCCCCCCGCCACTGGACCCGGCCCGGGCCGAAGCACAGGCCGCGGCCCGCCGCACAGACCGCGCCACCCAGCACGCGCTGGATCGCGCACTGGACGAGCTGAAAGATGAATTCAAGGCCCTGACAGGCAAAACGCCCCCGGCATTTTCAGACGCCCAGAAAAGTATGCATGACGCCCGCAAGGCGCTGGCCGACGGGGATGATGCTGCGGCTGCGACAGCGGAAGAGAAAGTGCTGGAAGCTCTGCGCAAAAGCCGCCAGCAGATGCAGGACACCATGAAGGGCAACGGCCAGAACGCAACACCCAGCTTCCTGCCCGCGTTTGGCGGGGGGAGCGGCGGCCAGTCCGGGAGCCAGCCCGGCGGTCAGGGAGAAGGCCAGCAAGGTCAGGGCAGCGCGGATGAAGGGGATGATGGAACCTCCCCCTCTGACGACGCGGATGAAACGGATGGTCAGGATAACGGCAAAAACAAGCGCGACCCTCTGGGCCGCCGCATGGGAGAAGGCGGGGATCAGGCCCCTGATGATGGCACGCACGTGCCCGATAACGTCGCCCGCCAGCGCGCCCGTGAGATTGAGCAGGAACTGCGCCGCCGCGATTCCGACCGCACGCGGCCACAGCAGGAACTGGATTATCTGGACCGCCTGCTTAAGCCGTTCTGAGGCCGGAAAACGCATTCCCGGCCTTGCGCGCAGGGGCTTAAACACCCTAGGGTCTGAGCCATCTTTATAACGGATATGAGTATTCGCTTTCATGGCTCGTTTTCTTGTTACGGGTGGCGCTGGATATGTCGGCAGCCACGTGGTTCTTGCTCTTCTGGATGATGGGCATGACGTTGTGGTGTTTGACAGCCTGCGCACGGGCCATCGCTCCGCGGTGCCGGAGGCCGCCACGTTTATCCATGGAGATCTCGCTGATCTTGAGTGCCTGAACCGCGTTCTGGCCGATGGCCCGTGGGATGGCGTTCTGCATTTTGCCGCACTCTCTCTGGTGGGTGAGAGCATGCAGGACCCGATGCTCTATATGTCCGCCAATGCGGGCATTGGCTTCGGGCTGATTGATGCCTGTGTGCGGCACGGCATTAAACGGTTTGTGTTCTCTTCTACCGCAGCCCTTTTCGGCTCCGCCGGAGATGAGCCGATCAGTGAAGATACGCCCGTTGACCCCGGCTCTCCCTATGGCGAGAGCAAATATATGGTCGAGCGCGCCCTGTACTGGGCGGACCGGATCCATGGCCTGAAAAGTGCGTGCCTGCGCTACTTCAACGCCGCCGGGGCTGACCCGGCAGGCCGCGCCGGGGAAGACCACCGCCCGGAGACGCATCTGATCCCGCTGGTGATTGATGCAGCCCTCGGCCGCCGCCCGGCCCTGACCCTGTTCGGGCAGGATTACCCCACGGCAGACGGCACCTGCGTGCGCGATTATGTGCATGTGACCGATCTGGCGCGGGCCCATCTGGCCGTGCTGCCGTTGCTGAACGAGAAGAGCGTCACCTTCAATGTCGGCACCGGGCGCGGTAATTCCAACCGCGAGATTATTGAGAGCGTGGCCCGCGTTACCGGTCTGGACGTGCCCTGGCAGGCAGGCGACCGTCGCCCCGGTGACCCGCCGTGTCTGGTCGCCAGCCCTAAACGCCTGATGGCCGCAACCGGCTGGGCTCCGGAATTTACGGATATCGACCGGATTGTAGAAACAGCCTTTGCCTGGCGCAAAGATCATCCGCAGGGTTATGCGGACTAAGCGGTCCTTTTTTAGAGCGTTTTTGCGGGCAGCCCATTCACTGTCCGCAAAAATACTGCAGGCTCCCCGTAAGGCCTCGCTCCTCTTGGGACCGGCTCTGGGAATACTAGCCGCCACTCCTGCGGTGCTGCTGCCAGCCCTGCCTGCCGCCGCCGCCGGACCGGATTACCGCACTCATCTGGCCGGGGTCACACCGTTTGCAGACCCCAGACAGCGCGTCTCGGCCGCGCATCCACCATGGTCCGCCATCGGGCGCGTGCAGACAGAACTGGGCGCGCGCTGCACGGGCTTTCTGATCAGCCCGGTGCTGGTGGAGACGGCGGCGCATTGCCTCTGGCTCGCAAAGCCTGCTCGCTTCGTTCAGCCCGGTAGCGTGCATTTTCTGCGGGCCTATAGCGGCAATACATTCATGGCCCATGCCCGCGTGGTCCGCTTTATTGTTCCCCCCGGCTATATGCCAGACAAGGAAAACCAGAGTGCAGGGCTGGACCATGCCACACTCGTGCTGGACCACCCGGTCGCCCGGCCCGATGAGGTCTTTCCCGTCAGCACAAAACCTGAAGAAATTCACCCCGATATGCCCGTCGTGCTGGGGGGGTACGAACAGAATATGCCCGACGTCATTACCGCAGATCTGCATTGCCATCTGACCGGCCTGACACATGACGGAGGCGGTAATCTGCTGTTCTCGCATGACTGCGCGGGCACGCATGGCAGTAGCGGCGCCCCCCTTCTCACTCAGGATTCTTCGGGCTGGCACGTACTGGGGGTGCAGGTTCTGGCCAGCAGCGCCCATGCAGGCGGTCAGGCGGTCCCGCTCCTCAACAACTCCGGCGGCACATCCGCAGATCAGCCCTGACGCGCAGCCGCATCCAGAATAGCCTCAAGCAGCCCCGGAAAGCGCGCTTCAAGCTCGGCATTGCGCAGGCTGTTCATGTGCGTAACGCCTACAACTACCGTCCGGACAAGTCCGGCTTTCCGCAGCACGCTGAAATGGTGCGAGACTGAGGATTTAGGTCTGTCCCCCTGCAACGGAGCGCAGGGCTGCGGCTGCAAAACGGAGAGCTTCTGCACAATGGAAAGCCGATACGGGTCAGACAACGCATGCAGAATGCAGGTCAGCTCAAACGCTTCCACCGGAGGATGCTCATACTGCTTCATGCGTCTTTTCCTGCCTCTGCCCTCTTGCGCGATCTTATAGTTCGATTATTGTCGAACTATTCCATCACGTGTTTCACCCGAAAAAAGGGCTACACCCATGCCAACGTTGTTTGACCCCTATAGCTTAAAAGACGTCACTCTGCGCAACCGTATTACGGTGGCCCCCATGTGCCAGTATATGGCGCAGGATGGTGTGCCGAATGACTGGCACCATGTGCATTATGCTGGCCTCGCCCGCGGCGGCTCGGGGCTGGTGGTGGTGGAAGCCACCGGTGTTTCTCCTGAAGGCCGCATTACCCCCGCCTGCCTCGGCCTGTGGAATGATGAACAGGCTGCCGCCTTTGCCCCGATTGTGGACTCCATTCGTAAAGCGGGCGCTGTGCCGGGCATCCAGCTTGCGCATGCAGGCCGCAAAGCCAGCGCCCACCGGCCGTGGGAAGGGGACGACCATATTCCCGAAGGTGACCCGAACGGCTGGCAGCCCATCGGCCCCTCCGCCATTCCGTTTGGCGCCAACCTCCCCCGCACACCCACGGAAATGACGCTGGACGATATTGCCCGCGTCAAAGCCGATTTTGTCAAAGCCGCGGAACGCGCGCGGGATGTCGGCTTTCAGTGGCTCATGCTGCATTTTGCCCATGGCTATCTGGCCCAGAGCTTTTTCTCCCCCGACGCCAACAAACGCACGGACCAGTATGGCGGGTCTGCTGAAAACCGTGGCCGTTTTCTGGTGGAAACACTGGAGGCTGTGCGGGAGGTCTGGCCAGATAATCTGCCACTGACCATTCGGTTTGGCGTGATTGAATTTAACGGTCATGATGATGAAAATCTGCGAGACTCTGTCTCTCTGCTTAAAAAACTGAAAGAGAGCGGGCTGGATTTTCTGGATGTCAGCATCGGCTTCTGCACGCCAGAGGCTCAGATTCCGTGGGGGCCTGCGTTCATGGCGCCTTACGCCCACCAGATTAAACAGGAAACAGCACTCCCTGTCTCAACCTCATGGTACATCAGTGAGGGCCGGCAGGCCGATGCCCTGATCCGCACCGGCACACTGGATACCGTCTCCCTCGGCCGCCCGCTTCTGGCCGACCCGCACTGGCCTTACGTCGCAGCGCGCGCGGTGCATAAAAAACAGCCTGCCGACGTACTGCCCCCGCCTTATGGCTGGTGGCTGAACCGGTATCAGTAACCCGCATATCATTCGTGCTGCGTGGTTATTTGGCCACGCAGAACGAAAATGCTTTTACTCATTTATGTTTTTGAAGTTTAGGGAGAATGAGTGTCCTCTGCTCATTCTCCCTAAAGTATTTGGATGCCTTAAAAGCACCCCGAAATTATCCTTTTCCTGAAACGTGTTTTTCAGGACTCTTTCTTTGGCATCCCGACGCACTGTTCCGGTCCCGGAAAACTCCGGTCCCGCACGGCGGCGGCATACTCTGCCACGGCTTTGTCCACCTGCTCGCCAATGGCCGCAAAGCGTTTCACAAACCGTGGTGTAAAATCAGAGAAAAGCCCGAGCATGTCCTCACCCACCAGAACCTGACCACCACAGGCCGGAGAGGCCCCGATGCCGATTGTCGGGATGGAAAGCGTTTCTGAAATTTCACGTGCCAGCGGTTCCATGGTGCTTTCAATCACAACAGAAAAAGCCCCGGCAGATTCGATGGCTTTTGCATCCTGCATCACCTGATCGGCCTCACTGCCACGCCCTACGGTGCGGAAGCCCCCGTGCGTATGCACAGCCTGCGGCTTCAGCCCGATATGCCCGATTACCGGAATCCCACGCTGGGTCAGAAAATGGACGGTTTCAGCCATTTCCACCCCGCCTTCCAATTTGACACATCCAGCACCTGTTTTGGCCATGATCTCCGCAGAGACGGCAAAAGCCTGCTGCGGGCTCCGCTGGTAGCTGCCAAACGGCAGATCAATCGCCACGCAGGCATTCTTGCTACCACGCACCACGGCCTGCCCGTGCGCAATCATCATCTCTGGCGTTACGGCAAGGGTGGAGTCCATCCCGTACACCACCATCCCCAGAGAATCTCCCACCAGCAGAAGATCACAATGCGGGTCCATCAGGCGCGCCATGGGCGTGGTGTAAGCCGTCAGCGCGACAATGGGGGCATCCAGCGCCGCCAGAGAACGCGGAGTATGCCGTCTGGCCGTCACATGTTTGCTCATGATGTTTCTCCTGCTCAAAAAGCTGATGAACGGCACCTTTCACGCCTGAGGGCGATGCTGTCCACCCATCCGGCACAAAGTTTTTTCCTGAATACGGAAAGAGAATGAAAACAGAGTGTTGACAACAGGCCGCCTGACCTCTAATTCCTGCCTCAACAACCCGGAGGGATGCCCGAGTGGCTAAAGGGGGCGGACTGTAAATCCGCTGGCGTACGCCTACGTTGGTTCGAATCCAACTCCCTCCACCATTTTCCTTAAAATTCAGATAGACTTTAGCACTTTGCGAAAATGCACCGTGCGTAAAATCGCGCCGCGTGGTCTGGCGTGCAACTCATCCTTTGATGTGTTTTTAAGGATGAATGCTGATCGCCCTGCCGTTTGGGTTCTATCACGCACTCTTTCAGAAAAACATGGCAGACAGGACAACCAGCCTCTTCTGATTGTCCCATGCCCGGTTCCTGCGCGCGCCAGCGCTAATCACCTGCCTTCAAAGCCTGCGATGGTGAGAAGAACGGCATAAAATCCATTTGAGAAAATCAGGATCGTTAAAAACTTTGCGTTAAAACCATCCTGTTTACGCACAAGGCCTCTTGTGAAGATCTCAGGACTTCCCCTGTCCATCCAGATACTTCCGCAGGCCTTTACGCCCTTTTTTCAGCAGGATTGGCAGAATCATCCGCCAGACGCGCGGCATCATCAGCATGAGCTGCGCCAGAATTCCGTCCGAACTTGGGCAGAACACCTCCGCGCGCGGGCAGCGCAGCAGGCGCATCACAATTGCGGCAATCCCGTCTGCTGTGGCGGGGGCAGTCACAAAATTCAGCGGTGAGCCGCCATTATCAATCTCGCGCTTCAGCATGGGGGTATCGACCGCACCCGGGAACACGGAGGAGATATGGATGCCGCATTTGCGCACATCCTGCGCCAGCGAGAGCGCAAAGCCACGCAGCCCGAATTTGCTGGCGGTGTAAATGCTGCTGCCCTCCAGCGGCACAAGGGCAGCCATGGAGTTGATAAACACCACATGCCCGCCTGAGGGAATATGCGGCAGCAGCTTCATGGTCAGCAGGATGGGGGCTTCAAGATTAACCCCAAGCTGTGTTGCAACCGCCGTGGTATCCCCGCCGCCCATCCGCTGCGGCACAATCACGCCTGCACTATGCACAAGCACCTGCACTGGCCGCCCCAGAGAGGCAATCAGCGTAACGCTCTGCTCAATCTGTTCAGGTTTTGTCAGATCACACGCCAGAGGCGTGATAAACGGCTGCTCTCCCTCGCCCCCGCTCCGGCTGAGCGCCAGGACATGGTACCCTGCCGCCACCAGACGGCTGACAAGCGGCACACCAATACCGCCCGCCGCCCCCGTTACAAGGGCCAGCGGACGGGTTGAAGAGCGAAGATGTTCGGTAATCGTCACGAGAGCAAAGCCATTCCAGTCATTGGGTTAGCATTCGCCCGTTTTGGTCAGACGTGCAAGAGAGCCCGTCTGGTTATCAGCCTTACAGCACGCGACCGGCTATGACCTTCAGCTTGCTGATCAGCGCGGGATCACGGGCTTCCGGGGCGGTAATCAGCGCATATTCCAGTGCTCTGTCACACCCGGCGGAGCACAGGCCGCGCGGCTGGCCAAGGGCCGGAATGACGGCTTTCACCAGAGCCTTCGCCTTAGCAGAATTGCCCTGCATGGTTTTAACGACGCTTTCTACCGTCACGTTATCATGATCTTCATGCCAGCAGTCATAATCCGTCACCATGGCGACGGTCGCGTAGCAAATCTCAGCTTCCCGCGCGAGCGTGGCTTCCGGCATGTTGGTCATCCCGATAACGGAGCAGCCCCATGAGCGATACAGGTTGCTTTCCGCACGAGTAGAGAACTGCGGACCTTCCATCACCAGATACGTGCCGCCGCGTGTGACATCCAGCCCCAGGGCGTTGCTCTGCGCTTCCAGCACATCGCCAATACGGGCGCACAGCGGGTCGGCCATGGAGATATGGGCAACGCAGCCTGTGTCAAAAAAGCTTTTTTCGCGCCAGATCGTGCGGTCAATAAACTGATCGACAATCACAAAATGCCCCGGCGGCAGCTCTTCCTTGAGAGACCCGACGGCGGAGAGAGACACAATATCCGTCACGCCGGACATCTTCATCGCAGCAATATTGGCGCGGTAATTCAGGCGGCTGGGCGGAATGGGGTGCCCCCGGCCATGCCGCGGCAGAAACACGCAGCGCACCCCCTCCAGCCTGCCAAACAGAAGCTGATCGGACGACAGACCCCACGGGGTTTCAACAGTGCGCCATTCCTTCTCTTCCAGCCCGTCAATATCATACAGACCGGACCCGCCGATAAGACCAATGACGGGTTCCACAACTTCATTTTGCGACATGAGACCAGATTCTCCGTTTCAGGATAACAAGCAAGCAGGCGAGAAAACACAGATACAGCACGACCCCAACCCCCAGCCTGCGTTTGTCATCCGCATGCGGGCTGGAAACCCACGCCAGAAAGGTTGTGACATCCCGCGCTTCCTGCTGCGCGGTGGGCTGCGTACCATCCGCATACAGCACAGCATTGTCCCGCAGCGGCGGCGGCATGGCGGTGCGGTGCCCGATAGCATAAGGGTTTGCAAACCCCATTTCCGGCAGGGCCGCATGGGTCTCCCCACCAGCACCAGCACCAGCACCAGCACCAGCACCAGCACCAGCCGCTGTGACGGAATTTTTTGCGGCTGTATAGCCCGTCAGCAAGGCATAGACACGGTCCGCCCCACCCGGATAGACCTGCGTAATCCGGGAGAGGTCAGGCGGCACGGCGCCACGGTTTGCCGCACGCGCAGCGTCAGCATCCGCATAAGGTCGGGGCAGCGCATCATCCGGCGTTGCTTTCCGGTGCCGCAGATGCCCCTCTGCGTCCCGCCCTGCCGCAACCTGCCATGAAGCCGCAAGAGCTGCGACCTGCTCCTGCGTCAGCCCCATGCCCCCAAAATCGGAAAACTGCACCTGTGTCAGGCTGTGGCAGGAGGCGCAGACCCCGGCAAACACGGCATAGCCCCGCTGCACCGCAGCCAGATCAAAATGCCCGAATGGCCCTTTGAAAGACCAGTTCTGCACCGGGGCATGCGCGGGTGCATCGGCGGGTGGGGCGGCCTGTGCGGGCTCTCCGGCCACATCCGCACCACCCAGCGCAGGTAGCAGAAGCACCGCCAGCAGAAGCCGTGGACGGACGCGCGCAGGCCACCGGGCCGGAACAGACAGCATCTTCAAGACCGAACCTCCTTGCGCGCGAACCGACTGTAAAACGGTAAAAAACCAAGGAAATACAGATAGTAAACCAGAGTAGCCACACGCCCTGCCAGCAACCAGCCGCCCTGCACATGGTGCCGCCCCGCAAGCCCGGCCACCACAAAAGCGCCGACCAACCCCGCCAGAGCGAGGCGCGGCAGCCACTTAAGGCCACCCCAGCGCCCTGCGGCAAAAGTTGCAGGCGTGCCCCGGTCCAGCCGGGGCACAAACAGCAGAATTGCCACTGCCCCACCGGATACCAGCAGCCCGAAAAACTTGGAGGGCACTGCCTGCAACATCCCGTAAAACGGCAGGAAGTACCATTCCGGCTCAATATCCGCAGGCGTGTGCAGGGGGTTGGCGGGGCGATAGTTTGCGGCCTCTGTCACCAGCCCCGGCCAGAAACACATGACCAGCGTGAACAAAATAGCCAGCACCACCACGCCCAGACCGTCCTTGACGGTAAAATAAGGATGGAACGGCAGCATCCGCGCCCGTTCCTGCCCGGCAGCGCCAGACGGGCTGGTGCTGCCCCGGGCATGCAGAACAGCCACATGCAGCATCACCATGCCGACAATGGTAAAAGCGAGCGTAAAATGTAGCACAAACATCCGGTGCAGCGTTGCCGTGCCCGGGGCATCCCCGCCCAGAAACACCCGCTCCAGCAGGTTGCCCACCAGCGGGATGGCCCCTACGGCTTTCCCGGCAACATCCGCCCCCCAGTAGGACATCTGCCCCCACGGCAGGACGTAACCGGCAAACGCCGTGACCATCACCAGAATCAGCAGAACCGTCCCGACGCTCCACAATCCCTGACGCGGCGCACGATAGGAGCCGTAACACAGCCCCCGGAACACATGCAGATACAGGGCAGCCATAAAAAACGTGGCCCCCGTCATGTGCAGGCTGCGCAAAAGCCAGCCAAAGGGCACACGCCGGTCCAGTGTCTCAACCGAGCTAAAGGCCAGTGTCGCATCAGGCGTATAGGTCAGCGCGAGTGTCAAACCGCTCAGCAGCATAAGGGCCAGAACCGCCACCAGCATCGCGCCGATGGTCCAGAGCACATTCAGGTCTCGCGGCAGCAGAAACGCCATATAGTCCCGCACAAAAGCCCGCGCTCTCAGGGCCGGTGCGGTGTGACCCTGCACAGTACTGTCCCGTCCAGCACCCGCCACCGTTTCCGGCACGGATTGCGCGTGCTGCTGACATGCTGGTGTGTCTGCCATCCACTCCCCCCTCACCCCTGCCAGAAACGGCGTCCAGAACGCCGTACAGAACAGTGTTGTCGTGTTTAACGATGAACGGCATGATCTTGCAATGATCGTCAGGAAGGCGCACCTCTAAGGCCTTGAGCAGGCGCGGGTGAGCCTCCACCCGTGCGTGAGAGGAAAAAAGACCCGGCTATGATCTCGACCAAAGCGTATTCTCTGCCCGCCCATACCGCCCTGAAAACAGACGCAAAAGAGTGGTTTGAAACCCTGCGTGACAGGATCTGCGCTGCTTTTGAGCAGATAGAACAGGACGCCGTGCAGCAGAACACGCCCATCCTGCCCGGCCATGAGGCCGCCGGACGGTTTGAGCGGAAAAGCTGGAACCGCCTGAATGAGGACGGCACCCCCGGCGGCGGCGGGATTATGAGCGTCATGCGTGGCCGGGTGTTTGAAAAAGTCGGCGTCAATGTCTCCACAGTGGAAGGCACGTTCTCCCCGGAATTTGCCGCCACCATTCCCGGAGCCTCGGAAGACCCAAGGTTTTTTGCAACCGGGATCAGCCTCGTGGCGCATATGTGCAGCCCGCTGGTTCCTGCCGCCCACTTTAACACCCGTATGATCATCACCACACAGGGCTGGTTTGGCGGTGGCGGGGATATTACCCCCATGTTCCCGGAAAGTGCGGAGGCGATTGATGACGCAGCCCGCTTCCATGCAGGGTTTGAGCAGGCCTGTAACCGCCATAACCCTGAGTATTACCCGCGCTTTAAAGCCTGGTGTGACAAATATTTCTATCTGCCGCACCGCAATGAGCCGCGTGGACTGGGCGGCATTTTCTATGACCGGCTGGACAGCGGCGATACAGCGCAGGACTTCGCCTTTACCAAAGATGTCGGCCTCGCCTTTCTGGAAACCTACCCCCAGATCATCCGTAGCCGGATGATGGAATCCTGGACGCCGGAACAGCGGGATGCGCAGTTAATCCGCCGTGGCCGCTATGTAGAGTTCAACCTCCTGCATGACCGTGGCACGCTGTTTGGGCTGAAAACCGGCGGCCATACGGAAGCCATTCTGATGAGCATGCCGCCGGAAGTAAAATGGCCTTGAGCGGCTGACCGTAATTTTGCCGCAGAGGACTGGTGCGGTCTGGCGGACCCGGTAAGACTCCACTCCCTGAGCCTCCCGGTTTCGCCCGCTTAAGAACGCCCAGACAAAGACAAGAACACAGGGAGGTTTTTCACACGTGCCACGCACTGATCAGCCAGATCGCCCCTCTTCCGCCCGTGCCATTTCACGCCGCCTGCTGCTGGGTGGTCTGGCGGGCAGCGCTGTCTCGTGTTTTCTACCGCTGCGGGCCGCGCGCTCTGCATCGCCAGTCGCAGCCCAGCCCTCTTCCCTGATTGTCGGCGGCACTGCCGAGAGCATCTGCGGCCAGTGGGCAACGCTGCTGGCCCCCGTTCTGGCCGATAGTCTGCATTACGCCTCCTCTTTCCCTCTGCGTATGACCACCGGCTGGGATGGCGTGACCGGAGGTAATCTGTTTGATACGCAGCAGGAACAGGCCACACCCCCGGCCGGTCTGATCGTGCCGGGCTCCGGCCTGATTGCCGCCCTGCGAGGGGATTCCCGCGTGCATTATGATGCCCAGCGCTGGATCCCGGTTTTCATGAGCTGCCAGCCGACCGTCGCTGTAGGCAAGGTCAGCCTGCACCGCAGCTTTACCAGCTTCCTGCAGGGGCGGCCGCTGCGTGTCGCGGTCTCCACCCTCTCCGGTCCGGAGCTGCCAACACTTGTCGCACTGGACCTTCTGGGCATGCACCCGCTGCCTGTTGCCGGGTACGCCACGCCTGACGCCGCCATTGCCGCGCTGAAGGCCGGGAATGTAGATGTCATTCAGCTTCCGTTTGATGAAGATTATGAGGAGCGGATGGCCTCACTTCAGGATGAGGCCCCAGATAACCAGCCGCTCTTCTCCAACATTCTGCCCGCATCGACAGCCCCGCATTTGCGTCTGCCGCCAGATTTCACGACCATTTTCCGGCAGGAAAGAAAACGCCTGCCCGCCGGGCGGCTTTATGATGTGTGGAAAACAGCGGCGTCTGCTGCCAGCCTGAAAGCCGGGCTGATGCTGCCCAACCTCTCTCAGCCAGACCTTGTGGCCCGGTTCCGGCATGCCGCGCAGGTTGCGGCGGCCGAACCTGCGCTCCGGGCCCACGCCAGAGAGCAGAATCAGACCCTGATCGCCGGTCTCCCCTGCGCAACACTTTATGCGGATATGATGCCAGATCTGGACCGTATTCTGGCCCTGCGGCGCTGGCTGTCCGTTAACAGTCTGCGCTGGCGTGATCCCTCTGCGGGACGCGCATTACCGGCGGCGGCGCAGCAGAATCCGAACTGATCCCTTATTCCCCGCATGGGGGTAGGTCACGCCCAGAATCCGGTGCCGCACATCGGCCCGGCCCAGCCAGTGCGGCAGCTCACGCCGCAGGATGCCGCCCTCCTGCCCCGTTCCAAGGCCGGTGACAACTTCCACGCAGCGCAGGCCGCTACGATAGGCGACATCCATAAATTCCATCAGCCGACGGAACGCATCCTCTGCAACCATACCGTGCAGGTCGAGCCGTCGCTCAACCTTCATCCGGCCATCGGTAAAGGTGCGCCAGCTATAGGTATCCACGCCGGGGGCGCGCCGCCCGATTTCCTCCACGGGCTGCATCACACGCTGCACCCGTACAGGCGGAACCGCGGCAGGCACAAAAAGCGGCATCTCCACCGTCAGTAAGCGTCTTTTATGCCGGGGCTGTTTTTTCTGCGCCGCAGGAGCCAGCCGTTTGCCTATGGCATCGTCCGCCTCAGCGGCGGCCTCTTCATCAGCGGCACGGGCAGAGGACAGGGCGCGATGCGGCACATGCAACGGGGCGACGTCCCGCACCACCATGGACCACAGCGTCTTTTCTTCTTCCCGTAAATGACGCCGCCTGACCACTGACATTCTTCTCCCAATAAAAAAATGGCCCCCCGGCAAGCTTATCACCTGCCGGGGGGCCGTCTTTCAAGGGACCCGCGTATTTATATCTTGCCGAGACCTTGCCGGGGCACCTTACTGGGCCGCGGCAGGCTGGCCCATCTCGGCCAGAGAATGGCCGTCATATTTACCGGTCAGGCTCTTGAGGAAGGCGACAATGTCACTCACGTCCTGATCAGAAATAGCCGCATCCGGCGTCTGATATTTCGCCATTTTCCGCACGGCTTCATCCAGCGTCTTCACGCTGCCATCGTGGAAATACGGCGCGGTCTGATCAATATTCCGCAGCGTAGGCACCACAAAGCGGGAATGATCTTCAGGGTTGTGCGTCACATCAAAGCGGCCTTCATCAGCAGCCGTCAGCTTGCCGCCACGGTCTTTAAAGTAATCGCCTTCCAGACCCATGGCTTCATACGCACCACCCCCCAGAGCAATACCGCTATGGCAGCCAGAGCAGCCAATGCTCTTGAACTTTTCATAGCCGCGTTTTGCCTGCTCACTCAGCGCGCTGGCATTACCTTTCAGATACTCGTCAAACGGGCTGTCCGGTGTGATCAGCGTTTTTTCAAACTCGGCAATGGCTGTGGTGATGGTCGCCAGATCTATCTTGGCGTCCGGGCCAAATGCGGACTGGAACAGCGGCGTGTAATCCGGGTTTGCTTCCAGCTTCTGCGCAACACCTGTCCAGTCATGTGAGCCCATTTCAACCGGGTTCATGACAGGGCCAGCCGCCTGAGCCGCCAGATCCTTCGCACGGCCGTTCCAGAACTGCGCGATTTTGAAATACGCGTCATACACCGTCGGCACATTGATAGGGCCTTTCTGCCCGCTAATGCCGGTAGCCGTCACCAGATGATCCACCCCGCCGTGGTTCAGATCATGGCAGCTTGCGCAGTTAAGGGTGCCGTCACCAGACAATGTCTTATCAAAAAACAGCTTGCGGCCCAGCTCAACTTTGGCGGCATCCACCGGAATACTGGCAGGCACCGGGCGCACCGGCTCACCGGCAAACTGGCTGGCGGCCCCGGTATCCGCATAATATTTGCGGCGGGTGTCTTCCACCCATTTCAGCACGGCCTGACGGTCCCCGTCGGACAGATGCGCATGCCAGTGCATGAGCAGATATGCCGTGGGCGGCATGCGGTTCTGGGTAATGACTTCCTCAATGCGGGACAGCTGCTCTTCCGTCGGGGCTGTGCCGTTCTTGAAGGCTTCCAGAACAGGTTCAATCCGGAAATGGCGCAGACCCTGATGCAGGTCACTTTCCATCAACTGCTTGGCAATGGGCAGTTTGAAGTAAAAAGGCAGGTCACGCCCAACAGCATGACAGTAATCACACCGGGCTTCCCGAATAACATTAAAAGCAGCAAGGGCTGCCGGGTCCTTCAGAGTAGGGGACGCAGCAGGTAATTGAGGTGCTGTGACGTGGTCAAAATGGGTAAGAAAAGCAATTGTTCCGCCATAAGCCAGAACACCGACCCCGACTAATGAGGCTATAAATCTGCGCAACACCACAACTCCTGAGTTTTTAGAAACACTGCATAGCTTTTATTCGCTGTTATCAGGGTTGTGTTTGATACATATCAAAATGTCAAAACGATTATTTTCATAAAAATCATTCAAACAGTCGATGATCACGCCTCCGCTGCGTCCAGATCCTCCCGCAGCCGCTGCCGCGCAATAGCGACATAGTCAGGGTCAATCTCAATCCCCACGCCAAAACACCCCAGACGCTGGGCCGCTAAAAGCGTTGTGCCAGTGCCCATAAACGGGTCGAGCACCTGCGCGTCTTCCTGCCCGTGCAGCAGCAGGCACTGCTCCGGCAAAGCCACCGGGAAGGTACCGGGATGATCGAATTTCTGTTTGCGGTCACGCACCGTCTCATACGGGATAAACCACGCATCGCCCCGGCAGCGCCGGTCCTGCACATGGCCGCGGCGGGCGATATTGGATTTGTCCTTATACGGCACCCCGGCACTCAGCCTGTCCAGCGTGACATCCCCATGCAACGTAAAATGGAACAGATGCTCATGCCCGCGATGCAGGAAGCGCTGACTGTTCATGGGTTTGAAATGCCCAAAACTATCCTCACCCACCGAGATGGATTTGACCCACGAGATATGGTTTTGCAGCACAAACAGGTCCCGCAGCCGGACCGCCAGTTCAAACGGCAGCCAGGGCTGGGCGGAAGAGCCTGAAATATTCAGGAAAAAGGAGCCATCCGCCCGCAGCACACGCCGCAGGCCGTGCGCGACCTCGAGCATCCAGTCCAGATACTCGTCCTCTTCCTTCCTGTCCGGATAGCTCCGGTAGGACAGGCCGATATTGTACGGGGGAGAGGTGATGATAACATCGACGGACTCTGCCTCCATCCGCCGCAGCGCACGCAGGCAGTCCCCCCGGATAATCTGTTGCTGGCCAACCTTATACCGCTGCGCGCGTGCAGGCGGTGCTGGTTTAGCCCCGGCCCGTGCTTTCACGCACTCCGCGCCGAAGCCAGACGCCAGCTGCTGCCGTTCACACCCAGAAGGCGCTCGAACGTCCAGAGATCAGAAAATTCCGTTACGGCATCCGTCCCGGTGAGGGGCTGCCCCTGCGCATCCGTCAGCAGACTGATCTGATCAGAAACGATGCGGACATCAATCGACGCCCCGGTGCCCACATCCAGCGGGACCAGACGCACATCTTCAATCGCCAGTGAGCGAATCGCCTTGATTTCACTCCGCTGTTTTTCACCCGCCGCCTCACGTGCGGCAATTGCGCTCTCAAAAGACGCATAAACAGCGGGGGTCAGGCGCGTCTGCAGGGTTGCGCGGTCCCCTTCTGCAAAGGCCTTGACCACCTGCTGGAAAGAGGTCTGCACACCAGAGAGAAACTGCTGCGGCGTAAACCCGCTATCCTGCCGCTGCACATCCACCAGCAACTGGCCCACGCGCGTCCCCTGCCCCGGAATATCACAGACAACAGCTTCAACCGGTTCTGCTTTCCCATCGATCACCTTTCCGGCGGGGTCAGCGCGCGGGGGCACAGGCATGGGAGCAGGCTGGATGCCAACGCGCTTGCCCAGCACGCTGCGCAGACGCAGTGCGAGAAACGCCGCCACAAGGGCAAAAAGAATCAGGTCGACCGGAAAATGGCCGAAAGAAAAATCCATCTGTCACACATCCATGTTCGACCAGCCCGGGCTTCAGGCGCAGCCTTATCGTTCAGGAGACCGTTCCCTTATACATAGACAAGCCCCCTGCCTGTTACAATGCGTGTGCGTTGTCTCTCTGCCCCTTGCGGAAGTCGGTCCGCTGTCCCTAACTGCTGGAACCATGATTATTCTGCGGCACTGCGAAAGCGAATTCAACCGGCTGTACACCGCCACTGGGCGTGACCCCGGCCTGTCCGATCCCCCTTTGTCTGCTCAGGGCCGCGTGCATGCGCAGCGTCTGGTGCAGGAGCTTATGGGGGAAGGCATTACCCGCATCCTTGTCTCACCCTTTACCCGGGCGCTGGAAACCGCGACCCCTCTGGCCCGCGCCCTCAACATCACGCCGGAAATCACGCCGCTGGTGCGCGAGCGCGCCATGTATTCCTGTGATGAAGGCTCCCACGCCTCCACCCTGTGTGACACATGGCCACATCTGGATTTTGATGCGCTGGATGAAGTCTGGTGGACCGTAGCGCCGGAAAGTGACGCCATGCTGCAAAACCGCGTACAACGCTTCCGTGGCTTTATGGCGCAGCAACCGGATGCAGGCACAACGCTTGTGGTCTCCCACTGGTGGTTCCTGCTCGGGCTGTGCGGTGAAAGTCTGGAAAACGGAGACTGGCAGCACCTGCATCCATAACAGGCTGACGGGCCTCTACCGGACGCGAAAAACCCGGCCGCATAAAACCCTGCTCCATCAACATTGCAGAGGTCACGAAACTCTGCGGGACACTCTGAAAATCTCTTTAATGGTGTCCATCCCATTCTGGCGGTTGGCGAAGCCAGACCAGCATGCTACCGCTAAAAGCCTCAGTGTGACCTGATTAAGAAAGCGCATTTGTCCATGTCTGACTCTGACCAGCTTGCCCCGCCCGCCCTTCCTCTGGCTGTTAACCTGCAGTACACGCGGGATCTGTCCTTTGAAGTGCCCGCTGGCGCAGAAATTTTTGCAACACTGCGCTCTCAGCCCAGCATTGCCGTGAACATTGATGTTCAGGCTTCCAAACTTCAGGACGATGAGTCTGTTTATGAAGTAACGCTGGCAATCAAAACCGAAGCCAAGGAAGCCCCGGAAACGGAAGGCGGTGCCGCTGGCCGCACGGTGTTTATTGCCGAACTGGCCTACGCCGCTGTTGTCACCCTGACCAACCCGCCGCAGGAGCTTGTTGAGCCGATGCTGCTGGTTGAAGTGCCGCGTCTGATCTTCCCGTATGCCCGTAACATCATCAGCGATGTCACGCGTGACGGTGGCTTCCCGCCGATCGTGCTTCAGCCGATCGACTTTGTCGCTCTGTGGCAGGCAAAACGCGCGGAATTCCCGCAGACCGCCGGCAATGCCTGATTCTGATGATCCGTGCCTCTAAAAAGGCACTGGCCACAGCTTAAAGCGGTTTTCTGAAAACCGGCATTCGGGGTTTCCCGGAGGCCGGTTTTTTTATGCGCGGATTTTACTGTCGGGCCCTCTGCGCCTCAGTCCGTCGCCTTAATCCGTCGTGGTCCCCGGTCTGCCCAGAGCCGCCAGCATGGCCCGCGCATCCGGCGTCTTTGCAACGACGACCTCTGCCCATCCGGCAGCTTTCAGGACAGCGGCGGCAGCCTGTGAGATAGCAATCGCTCTTGTGCGAGTCGCCTGCCCCCGGCAAGACGCAGGGAGGGCCGCAATCCAGCCAGCCGCACTTTCGGAAGAGAAGAACAGGCAGACGTTAATCCGCCCCTCCTGCAAGGCTTGCAGCACCTCCGGGACGATCCGCCGGACCGGTCGCGCCGAGTAGGCCACGCGCCGCACAACTGTAAACCCCGCCTGCCGCAGCCGGGCAGCCAGAGCCATCCCCTGCCGCGCCCCTGACAACAGCAGAACGGAGCCTTCTGCCGGGTTCTGCTTCTGGATAATCAGTGCCGCCAGAGCTTCCGCATCTCCCTGCGCGCTCTGCACAGCCGCAAATCCGACGGTGCGGGCGCGCTGCGCCGTGCGGTCTCCTACAGCGTAGAGCGGGCATGTGAGGGGGAGAGCAGTCTGCGCAGCCTGCACGGCCTGCCCGCTTGTCAGCACACAGGCAGCAAACCGGGGAGACGCCATACGCAGACTATGCTGCGTAATCAGCAGCGCCGGGGAGGCATATGCCCTCCACCCGGCGGCAGAAACAGCCTCCAGCGTTTCAGAAAGGCCCGGCTCCGGCCGCGTGACCAGCACGCCGGGCCTGCTGCCGGAGGCTGGCATCAGGCGGCCTTATTTATCTTCAAAAATATCGGCCGGGCTGTCCGTCCGCAGACTTTCACCCAGTTCCTTGCCCAGACGCGCCGCATCTTCCGGCGCGCCGCTAATGGCGCGCTTGAGCAGGAAGGAGCCGTCCTCCCGCGCTACAAGGCCTGTCAGGTGCAGCTTGGGGTCTTCCCCCGCCACAACCGGAATCAGCTGTGCGTAGCCGCCAATCGGGGTACGGCAGGAGCCATCCAGTTCAGCCAGCAGAGCGCGTTCCGCCGTAGCGACGGCGCGGGCTTCATAATCTTCAATCGCGGACAGCAGTTCGCGCAGTTCAATATCGTCCTCACGCACCGTCACCCCCACAATGCCCTGCCCGGCGGCAGGCACCATGATGGTGGGGGACAGAACCAGAGACGCACGCTCCGCCATGCCCAGACGGCGCAGGCCAGCCAGCGCCAGCAGCGTGGCGTCACACTGGCGGGCTGCCAGTTTATCGAGTCGCGTCTGCACGTTGCCACGCAGCAGGCCGAATTTCAGGTCAGGCCGCGCATGCAGCATCTGGGCCTGACGGCGTACGGACGCACAACCTACCAGCGCGCCTTCCGGCAGGGCGGAGTACGGATCATCCGGGTCTGTCGGGGACAGGTTGGGGCCGAGGATCAGCGCATCCCGCGCATCCTCACGCCGCAGCGTGCAGGCCAGCACAAGGCCGGGAGGGAGCGTGGTTTCAAGATCCTTGAGGCTATGGACGGCAAAATCAATGCGTCCGTCAGACAAAGCCTCGTGAATTTCCTTGGCAAACAGCCCTTTCCCGCCGATTTCGGCCAGACGGCGGTTCTGCACCTGATCCCCCGTGGTGTTGATCTGATGCTCCTGAAACGCGCCCATATCCCGCAAGACGGGGCAGAAGCGCGTGAGCATGGTCAGAAAAGCACGGGTCTGGACCAGCGCGAGGGGTGAGCCTCGGGTTCCGACACGGAGGGGCAGAAGACGACGGGACGCATGCCCGGAGGTCTTTTTCTGGCGGGCCGCCGCTTCCGCCGCAACTTTCTGCAGCGCGGGCGAAGGGGCGGGCGAGGAAGGGTAGGCTGAGTCCATAAGAGTGTCTATTACCGGGAATGGAGAGAGGACAAGAAGCCATGATACCCGAAAGGTCTGAAAAACTCGCGCCCCAGAGACGCACCCCACGCGCAGCAGACCATTCCGCCCCCGGATCACATACGGAATATCAGGGCTTTGTTCCCATCACAGCACAGGGAGCCAGAGGGCTATGAACCACCAGAACCTGCCAGAAAACAGCCCCGGCACCGGACCTGTGCTGGCAATCGAATCGTCCTGTGATGAAACCGCCTGCGCCATCCTCTCCGCTGAGGGGGTGTGTCTGGCGCAAAGGGTTGTCTCGCAGGACGGCCATGCAGATTTTGGGGGCGTGGTGCCGGAAATTGCCGCCCGCGCCCATCTGGCCCTCCTGCCCGGACTCGTGCAGGCCACGCTGAAGGACGCTGGCATGACCCCGCAGGACATCGGGTTTGTGGCCGCTAGCACCGGGCCGGGGCTGATTGGCGGGCTGATTGTGGGGGCCAGTTTTGCCAAGGGGCTGGCGCTCTCGCTCGGCAAACCGTTTGTGGCCGTCAACCATGTGGAAGCCCATGCGCTGACAGCCCGCCTGCCCGGACTGGTGCCGGGGGGAGCAGCCTTCCCTTACCTGCTGCTGCTGGTGTCCGGCGGGCATTGCCAGTGCATTGCCGTGGAAGGTGTGGGCCGTTACCGCAAGCTGGGCGGCACAATTGATGATGCGGCGGGGGAAGCCTTTGATAAGGTCGCCAAAATGCTTGGCCTTGGCTGGCCTGGCGGCCCGGAACTGGAAAAGCTGGCGCAATCCGGCAACCCGAACGCTATTCCCCTGCCCCGTCCGCTGATGGGCCGTGCGGGGTGTGACTTCTCTTTTTCCGGCCTGAAAACCGCCCTGTCCCAAAAGCTCGCGCCTTATAGGCTGGAGCCTCTGCCGCATCAGTTTGCCGCAGACCTCGCCGCGTCTTTCCAGCAGGCCGTGGCGGATGTGGTGGCTGACCGCGTCAGCAACGCCCTGAAAATGATGCCGGAAGCGGGCCTTCTGGTTGCCGCAGGCGGTGTCGCGGCCAACAGCGTGCTGCGGGCCCGGCTGGAAGAGGTCGCCGCCGATGCAGGCCTGCGYTTTGCTGCCCCGCCGCTGCGGCTGTGCACGGATAATGCCGTTATGGTGGGCTGGGCAGCCCTTGAAACCTGTCAGGAAGCCGCAGACCTCGGCCTGCCCCGGCCTGACGACAGCACGGTCCGCCCCCGCCCCCGCTGGCCACTGGAAGAGATGGCCGCCCGTTTCGCCCCGCAAGAGAGTATTGCATGAACTACCGCCACGCCTTCCACGCCGGAAACTTTGCAGACTGTATGAAGCACGCGCTTCTGGTCTCGCTGCTCGGCCATTTTCTGCGCAAACCCAGCCCCTTTATGGTGCTGGATACCCATGCCGGGATTGGCCGGTATGACATGACAAGCGAGGAAGCCGGGAAAACACAGGAATGGAAAGAGGGCATCGGCCTGCTGGCGGAAGAAGGGCCGGACAGCCCTCTTGCGCCCTGGCTGGAGCTTGTCAAAAAAGCCGGTGGCCCGCGTTATTACCCCGGCTCCCCGCTACTGGCCTCTCTGATGCTCCGCCCGCAGGATGAACTGATCTGTTGCGAGAAGCACCCGGACGACAAACGTAAGCTCTACGGCCTGTTTACCCGTACCCCGAACGTCTTTGTGCATGAGCGCGACGGGTATGAGGCCCTCCGCGCCCTGCTGCCGCCCAAAACCGCCAAACGCGGTCTGGTGCTGATCGACCCGCCATTTGAAGAACCCGGCGAGTTCGCGCGCCTGCTTGAAGCCGTCCAGACCATCCGCACGCGCTTCCCCACCGGCATGATTGCCATCTGGTACCCCATCAAGCATCGCACGCCTGTCCGTGCCTTCCATACAGCTTTGCAGGACGCAGGCGTGCCGGATGTGCAGGCCGCTGAACTGCTGATCCGTAAACCCGTGGACCCGGACCGCCTGAATGGGGCGGGGCTGGTTGTTATCAAACCGCCTTACGGCTTTGCGGAACAGGCCTCTGCCCAGCTTGCGCGCCTGAAAACCCTGCTCCATGCGGAAGACGCCACTGTGACGCAGATCACGGCAGAATAAAGCGCCATACAAAAAGGGCAGCGCATCCTGCGATGCCTGCCCTTCCAGAAAACTGCTTGTGAGGGGTTAAAGGCGGCTCACCCCGCAGCCTTGATGTGCTGCCAGATATCCACCACAAACCCCTGCACCCCGGCTGCCAGAATCTGCACGCCAATGCACAGCAGCACGAGGGCCGCCATCCGGCTGACAATGCGCGTGCCCGTCACCCCCAGCAGGGACACCAGCTTTTCCGAGCCGGAATAAGCCAGCCAGACAATCAGGACCACACACACCGCGGCAATGGTAATGCCGCCTTCATACGCCAGAAAAGACGCTCCCGGCGGGCTGCCTGAACCGAGCGCAATGGCAACCGCAATTGTCCCCGGCCCCACGGTAAAGGGCATGGCCAGCGGGAAAAATGCGGAATCAGACCAGTTGGGGGCCATGACGGTCTTGCCGCCCTGCAAGGCCTGCTTTTCCTTCTGAGCTTCCATACTTTCCGGGCTTTGCAGCAGGTTCCATGCCCGCACAGCCACCACAGTCCCGCCCGCCACGCGCAGCGCGTTAACCGTAACCCCGAAAAACACCAGCACCTTACTGCCGCACCAGATGGAGACGACCATCAGCATAAAGGAATAAAACGCAACCAGCCGGGCCAGTGCGAAAATCTCCCGCCGGGACCGGCCCGCCGTGGCCTGCGCAAAAATCAGCGCGGCTCCAAACGGGTTGACGATGGAAAACAGAGCGGGAAATGCCAGCAGGAAGGAGGTGATCGCTACACGAGCGGCCCCTCCGCTAAACAGCGAGGCAGTAAAATCAGCCGACATGCACATATCCAGCAAAACCGGCCTCTGACGAAGCCCTGCATAAAACCTTATTGCCCGGCAGGTGCCGGAGAATCTGCTCTTGTGCCCTTATAGGTGGCAAAAAATTTCGATGCGAGAGCAATATCATCCGCCGGATAGCAGAAATGTAGCCCCGTGCCATCATCGAAGGGCCAGACGCTCAGCCCGATATCATCGTAAATGCGCAAAAAGGGTTTTCCCACCTGCCAGAACACGGGTTTCAGCCCGTCCTGTAACGCCAGATCCCGCATTCGCCAGATGGCAGAAACGCAATCCTGCTGCGCTCCGGCCGGGTCCCCCAGACCAACAAGAAAGGTGCCGCTGCGGCGGACGGGAATCACCGCCTCTCCGCCCTCACCGGCCACAAAACCGTCCGGCTGAAGGTCCTGTATGGTCGGCAGGGCGTGATCCAGCGTGAGATACTCGGCATAGGCGGCCTCATCCCACCGGCGCACCGCAATCCGCCCCGGCCACATCAGACGGCCGGTGACGACCAGCGCCAGCAGAACGGCGAGCGCAATGGTCCAGCGCGCCGCCCCGGATGCAGGAAAAACAAACACCATCTGCCACCAGCTTCCCGCTCCATGCCGGCTGGCCAGCGCAATCACGCAGCCAAACAGAAGCAGCAGGCTCAGCAGAGTGGAGGCGGAGAGCGGCTCACTCAGCAGGCGCGCATGGCGGTAATAGCAGGCGCGGAACGGAGCCACCAGAAACGCGGAAAGCCCGAGCATGACAGGCACCAGAACAGTATTGCCGCGCAGAAAGGTCATAACGGCTGCTGTGACCAGCAAGACCAGCGTGCCCCGCCATGCCAGCGTGACACGCTGGGAAAGGCCAATGCCCAGACCAATCAGCGCCACGCCCATCAGGGACAGCAGATAATTGCTGACAGACCCGGCGGCAGAGAACAGCCCGGCCTGCACTATGCCAAATTTCGGCACCGGGTCCAGCAGCACAAGGCAGATCAGCATCAGTCCGCACAGGGAGACCGTGCCTGTCGCGACAGCCACTGAGAAATCGGCCTCACTCTCCCGCACCACCTGACTGGGGCGGATTCTGACGGCTGCCGGGGTCTTCTGCTTCCGGCTTTTCTTTTTCGCCAGAGCATCATCACCGCGCAGGAACAGTTCATGCCCCGCGAACATGATCCCGGCCATAAAGAGGGGAATGATGTAGTAGAACAGCCGGAAAATCAGCACGACGCCCAGAATCTGCGGCGCGGGCATATAAGGCCCGAGGGCTAACAGCATCGCGCCATCAAAAACGCCTAAGCCACCCGGCACGCTGGCAATCAGCCCTGCGGTGTAGGACGCAATGTAAATCGCTAGAAAAGACCCGTAATCGACCCCGACACCCGGCGGCAGAAGCACATAGGCAATGGCCGCCGTCGCCGCCACATCGGCTGCGGCCACAACGGTCTGCATAACGGCCATCCGGGGGGAAGGCAGATCGACCGTCCATTTACGAAACGTAAAGGTGCGCACCTTGAAGGCCATACCGATATAGGCCAGCACCCCCACCCACAGCAGAACGCCCAGCACCGTCAGAACCGGGCCGGGGACATGGCTGCCCGCCATAGGGATAACCTGCGGTTCCCACACCAGCACGCCGCCAATCAGCACGGCGGCTCCCAGCAGATAGGTCGCGGAACAGAAGGCAATAATCTGGGCAATGGCGAACGAGCTCACACCCCAGTTGCGATACAGCCGATACCGCACAGCCGCCCCGGAAACCGCCGAAAACCCAAGATTGTGGGACAGCACATAGGAACAGAACGCCGCAAACGCCGTGCGACGAAACGAGATCTGTTTATAGCCGACCTGAATCACGGCCAGCCGGTCATAAAAGGAGAGGATGAAGTAGGATAAGAACGTGCAGCCCACACCCAGCCAGAGCTGGTGGCCGGGAATGGCGATCATCGCCTGCTTGATATCCGCCAGACGCAGGTGCCGCAGTTCATGCTGCACCACCCCGATGGCGGCCACCATCAGCGCCAGCCCGATCAGGTGTGGCAGGTGCTTCAGCCACTTGCGCCACCCGGTTTTTTCCGAGCGGGGCTCAGGCACCTGTCCCTGTGGTGATGACGGCACGTTCTTCACCATGCAAACACTCTTCCGGCCCTTATGCCTGAGAGTCCCGCAGCAGAGCGGCCTCAATCAGGGCAACGGTTTCCGCTACGCCATACAGAGCCACAAAGCCCCCAAAACGCGGTCCTTCCTTCTGCCCCAGCAGCACCTCATACAGGCAGCCAAACCAGCTCCGCAGCGGTTCAAACGCGTGACGCTTGCCGATTTCAAACACCAGATTCTGCAACGTCGCGGCATCGGCTGCCTCGCCCTCATAGCCGCGCAGGGCGTCTGCAAGGTCCACCAGCGCTGCGCGTTCCTGCTCCGTCGGTGCACGGAAGGTTTTGGCCGGACGAACAAAGTCCGCATAATAGGCAATGGCATGGCTGACGAGGTGCGCCAGCATCGGGTGGCTTTTGGGGGATACGGAGGCATCATACCGGCGGATAAAGCCCCACAGAACTTCCGGCGTTTCCGCATTGGCCACACTGGCCAGATTCAGCAGCATACCGAACGGCACCGGGCTCCCCGCATCAGTGGGAATGTGGCCTTTATGGATGAACCATGCCGGATTGGCCTTCAGGTCCGCACTGTCACTGTCGGCAGCCTGAAGCGCCTTAGCTTTTTCCACATGCGTCAGATAGTCATCTGCCGTTTTGGGTATCACATCAAAAAACAGCCGTTTGGCACGCTGCGGCTGATTGAACATGAACTGCCCGAGGCTTTCCTGCGGCGCATAGCGCAGCCATTCCTCAACCGAGAGGCCATTGCCCTTGGATTTGGAAATCTTCTGGCCGTTTTCATCCAGAAACAGCTCATAGGTCAGCCCGGCCGGAGGCGTGCCACCCAGAATACGGCAGATGCGGCCGGACAGACGCACACTGTCAATCAGGTCCTTGCCGGACATTTCATAATCCACGCCCAGAGCATACCAGCGCATGGCCCAGTCGGCCTTCCACTGCATCTTGGCGTGGCCACCCGTCACCGGGGTTTCAAATGTCTCACCCTCCACGTCGGTCCAGCGGACGGTGCCCGCTACGGCGTCGATGGCATCCATTTTCACCTGCATCACCTCACCCGTGCGCGGGTGGAGCGGCAGAACCGGGGAATAGGTTGCCCGACGGTCCGGCCCCAGCGTGGGCAGAATAACCGCCAGAATTTCATCATGTACTTCCAGCACCCGCTTCAGCGCGGCATCAAACCGGCCGGAAGTGTAATATGTGGTGGAAGAGGCAAATTCATATTCAAAGCCGAAGCTGTCCAGAAAACTGCACAGGCGGGCATTGTTGTGGGCGGCAAACGACTCGTGTGTGCCAAACGGGTCCGGCACGCGGGAGAGCGGCTGACCGATATATTTTTCCAGCAGGTCACGGTTCGGGACATTGTCCGGCACCTTGCGCAGGGCATCCATATCATCCGAAAACGCGAGCAGGCGCGTCGGGCGGCCTGTCAGCGCCGTGTAGGCCTGCCGCACCCAGGACGTACGCGCGACTTCACCAAACGTGCCGATATGCGGCAGGCCGGACGGACCATAGCCGGTTTCCAGCAGGGCGGGGCCTGCGGCATCATCCGGTCTGGCGGCCGCACGGGCATCCACATGCTCGGCAAGTTTTCGCGCTTCCTCAAAGGGCCATGCGCGGGGAAGAACAGGTTCGGGGTTTGAGCGGTTTTCGGACATGGTGCGGAAGCTATGAACTGCACCGCTCCCGGTCAATCCAAAAACACGCACGGCTTTGCTCACCCGCACAGTTATGAGGCCATTGACCACAGGCTGCCCCCGGCTCATTTTTCCATAAGCCGCTTGCTCCCACCCAAGGGACCACGCTGAAAGGACCGGTTTTTCATGCGCCGCACCGCAGCCCTCATTCTGATCGGGAATGAGATTCTCTCCGGCCGCACCCGAGACGACAATATCCAGTTTCTGGCCACCCGGCTTGGAGAACTGGGCATCCCCCTGCGGGAAATCCGCGTTATTCCCGATATCCGGGACACGATTATTGACACCGTGACGGACCTCCGCGCCCGGTTTGATGAAGTCTTCACCACCGGCGGCATTGGCCCCACGCATGATGATATTACCGCGCCCTGCGTGGCTGAAGCGTTTGGCGTGCCGTGGGAGATCCATCCGCCGACTTTTGCGCTGCTGGAGCAGCATTTTGGCGCGGAGAATTTCAATACCGCCCGCCAGCGCATGGCCAAACTGCCGCGCGGCGCAACGCCTATCTCCAATTCCGTCTCCATTGCGCCGGGCTTTACCATTGGCAATGTGCATGTGATGGCCGGGGTCCCGCGCATCATGCGCGCCATGTTTGAAGCACTTGCCCCGAGCCTGAAGCAGGGCGCGCCGGTTTTTTCCCGCACATGGCACACCACTTCCCTGTTTGAGGGCGCTCTGGCGGAAGGGCTGGAAGCCATTCAGAACAGCTTCCCCGATCTTGACCTCGGCTCCTACCCCTTCCACCGGGAGGATGGCCGCCGGGGTGTCGCGCTGGTTGCCAAAGGGCAGGACACGGCGGAGGTCGAGAAAGCCGCTCAGGCCATTTATAATCTGCTCAAAGAAAAAGGCGGCGCTCCCGTGGAAGGGGAGCCACCGCCCTGAAGCCGGAATGCGTTAAGGCCTGTCCGCTCAGGACAGGTTTTCACGCCCCATGGCGAGAAACTTCTCGCGCCGCAGTTCCTTAAGCCGGGCCGGAGCCAGCGGTGTCAGGCTTTTCAGTTCCTCCGCCAGCGCATCATGCACGGAGGCCAGAGCCGCCTTCGGGTCACGCTGCGCGCCCCCCACCGGCTCGGGGATAATCCGGTCAATCAGCCCAAGGCGGGACAGATCCTGCGCGGTCAGCCGCAGCGTCTCGGCTGCCGTGCTGGCCTGCTTGGGGTCACGCCAGAGGATGGAGGCACAAGCTTCCGGCGAAATGACGGAGTAAATGGCGTTTTCCAGCATCATCACGCGGTCACCAGCACCCAGAGCCACCGCCCCGCCAGATCCGCCTTCCCCGATCACAGTGGCAATCAGCGGGACCGGAGCGTCCAGACAGACCTCGATGGAGCGGGCAATGGCTTCCGCCTGCCCGCGCTGTTCGGCATCAATCCCCGGCCATGCGCCTGCGGTATCAATAAAGGTGAGAATCGGCAGGTTGAAACGGCCAGCCAGCTTCATCAGCCGCTGGGCCTTCCGGTAGCCTTCCGGGCGGGCCATGCCAAAATTATGGGCCAGACGGGTTTCAAGGTCGGAACCGCGTTCCGTGCCAATCACCACCACAGGCTGACCATCAAAGCGGCCCATGCCGCCAATAATGGCTTTATCATCCGCATACAGCCGGTCCCCCGCCAGAGGCGTGAATTCGGTCAGTAAAGCGTTGATATAGTCCTGTGTGTGCGGGCGCTGCGCGTGGCGCGCTACCTGCACCTTCTGCCAGGGTGTGAGCTTGGCATAAATGGCACGAAGATGCTTCTCCGCCTTTTCTGAAAGGCGGGCCGTTTCTTCGGCGATATTGACCCCTTCAGGGTCGGTCATTTGCCGCAGTTCGTCGATCTTGTTTTCAAGTTCGGCGACGGGCTTCTCGAAATCCAGGAACTGACGCATGGGCAAGCGGATAGCACAGCCACGCGTAAAACCAAGCCACTTCGTGCATGGCGTGTCGTTTAACCTGTTTTTTCGGTCCGCCCGGCCTGTTCTGACGCTAGCGGATGATAAGACTCCACGACCTGTTTCAGCCGCTCGGTCTGCACATGCGTGTAGATCTGTGTGGTGGCGATATCCGCGTGGCCGAGCAGCATCTGCAAGGCCCGCAGGTCCGCCCCATGCGCCAGCAGGTGTGTCGCAAAGGAATGACGCAGCACGTGGGGAGAAAGGCGCGCAGGGTCCAGCCCGGCCTGCAAACCGACCTCATACAATATTTTGTCAAACGCCTGCCGTGTGAGCGGTCTTTTGGGGTCTCGCCCCGGAAACAGATACGGGCTGCCCTTTTGCGCATCCAGCGCGTGCAAGGCCTGCGCGGCCTCCCGCGCACTGTCGGATAGCGGCACGAGCCGCTCGCGACCACCCTTCCCGCGCACCACGAGCATCTGCCGCTCACCGGCCAAAGCATCTCTAGGCAGAGCAAGCAATTCTGAAATGCGCAGGCCGGACGCATAAAGCAGTTCCAGCGCGGCCCGGGCGACAAGCCCGCGCCGCTGCTTTGCCTCCGATGCGTCGCGGGAGACAGCGCAGGCGTCAATGAGCGCGATAACCTCCGATTCGGAGAGAAAATGCGGCAAAGACGCCTCGGGCCGGGGTGCATCGAGATGCGCCGCAGGGTTATCCTGCCGCATCCCTTCCCTCAGCAGAAACAGATAGAACTGCCTGATACAGGACAGTCTGCGGGCCACGGTCCGGCGGGACTGCCCGCTGCGACCCATATCCGCCATCCAGTCCGCAAGTCCGGCGGCCGTCGCATTCAGAAGAGACTCGCCACGGGCCGCGAGCGACTCCTCACAGCTAGTCAGATCCGCCGTATACGCAGCCAGCGTGTTGGGGGCGGCGGCCCGTTCAGCCGCCAACATTTCCAGAAACAGGTCTGTGCCGCGGGCGTCCGCTTTCACGGATGCGCGGGGGATGCCGGAACAGGCGTAGGGGCTGCGGCCGGAGCAGCAGCAGGGGCGGCAGGAGCGGAAACCGGAGCTGCCGGGCTTGTCACCACCGGACCGCTGGGACCTGCGGGCACCAGAGCCGCAGCGGAGGGAGCCTGCACAGCCGGAGCGGCACCAGCCGCAGGAGCCGTCTGACCAACCGGCGTGACCGCAGCACCGGCGGGGCCTGCCGGCACCAGAGCCGCCGCCGGAGCGGCAACAGGTGCTGCGGCAAGGGCAATATCCTTATGCACAGCCTGCGGCACGGGCGGGTGCCCGGACACACCAAGGGCCGTAAAGCCCCCAACAACAGCAACAAAAATAGCGGCAGCAACCAGAAGAACCGTGCGGTTCATATGTTTTGGCTCCATAACAACAGAATAGGTACGTTCTCTCTGCTCTATGGTAAGCTGCGTTTCATGTCATCACGTATCTCGTACCCACCCCCCGACGCTGCGGAAAGTCCACCGCTTCCCCTTGATCTGGAAAGAGTGGGGCGCTGGCCTGCAACCAGCCTCCTGCCGTCCGGACGCAGCATTGTGCTCGTTGGTCTGATGGGCGCCGGCAAAACCACCATTGGCCGGCGCCTCGCGACGCGCCTCGGCCTCCCCTTTGTTGATGCTGACGTAGAAATTGAGCGCGCCGCTGGCTGCTCCATTGCCGATGTGTTCCGCCTGTATGGTGAGGCCGCCTTCCGTGATGGAGAACGGCGCGTGATTCGCCGCCTGCTGGAAGGCCCCCCAATGGTGCTGGCCACCGGAGGCGGCGCGTTTATGAACGCCAGCACCCGCGCCCTGGTGCGTGCCCGCGCCATGTCCGTCTGGCTGCGCTGCCCGCTGCCGGTGCTGCTGCGCCGCGTGCAGGGCCGGACGCATCGTCCCCTTTTAAATGAAGCTTCTCCACGGGATGTGCTGGCGCGCCTCATGACGATCCGCCACCCCATCTACGCCGAAGCCGATGTGATTGTTGATTGCGGAGACCACAACGTGGACCACAGTACGACGAGAGTGATTGAAAGTCTGGCGCTCTCCCGCAGGCCGGTGCGCCTGCCCGTTGCCCTTGATCATGCCGCCTATGATGTGGTGATCGGCACCAATCTGATCAGCCGGGCCGGTGCCCTGCTGGCGCCGGTGCTGCCGCAGAAGAAAGTCATCATTATTACAGATGAGACTGTGGCCGCCCTCTATCTGCCCGCGCTGGAAGACTCCCTGCGGGAGACCGGCATTGCCTTCCGTGCCCTGACCGTCCCGCCCGGAGAACAGTCAAAGAGCCTGAAAACCTACGAACATCTGGTTGATGCGATTCTGGAAGACGGCGTGGAACGCCGCACCACCATCATCGCGCTGGGCGGCGGCGTGGTGGGGGATCTTGCGGGGTTTGTTGCGGCCTCCACCCTGCGTGGCCTGCCTTTTGTACAGATCCCGACCACGTTGCTCTCTCAGGTAGATTCGTCCGTGGGGGGCAAAACCGGCATCAACACGCGCTGGGGCAAGAATCTGCTCGGTGCGTTTCATCAGCCCCTTTGCGTTCTGGCGGACGTCTCCGCTCTCAGCACGCTGCCTCAGCGTGAACTGATTGCCGGGTATGCGGAAATTGTGAAATCCGGCCTGATCGGGGACCCGGAACTGTTCGCATGGTGTGAGAAAAACGGAGACTCCGTCCTTGCCGCAGACCCGGACACGCTGACGGAAGCCGTGCGGCAGGCCTGCGCCTTCAAGGCACGGGTTGTCGCGGCGGATGAACGGGAGGCTCAGGCCAGCGGTGGCCGGGCCCTGCTCAACCTCGGCCATACCTTCGGGCACGCGCTGGAGGCCGAGCTGGGGTACGATGGCCGCCTGCTGCATGGAGAGGGCGTTTCCATCGGGCTGAAACTAGCCTTTGCGCTCTCGGTAAAACTGGGGGTCTGCGCGCCGGAAGATCTGGCGCGGGTTGAAGCGCATCTGCGCGCGCTCAAAATGCCTGCAAGTATTGGTGACCTGCCATACTGCTTCCGCGCAGCAGACCTGATGGCCCATATGCAGCGGGACAAGAAAATGCAGGACGGGCGCCTGTCTTTTGTGCTCGCGCACGGAATCGGAAAAGCCTTTACCAGCAGGGATGTACCGGCCGAAATGGTACGGGATGTTCTGATTGAAGATGGCTGCAAAGCCTAGAAAACCGCCATTTATGCGGTGGGGATGTCCGGCCTGTAACACCCCGCCGCAATTCCGCCTTATTCAGGCCGGAGACAGGCGCGGCATTTGCAACTGGCAATGTTGAATGCAAGCAGTCTTGAGCTGAATAGTTGAAAAGGCAGCAGAAGAATTTTTGGGTACCGAAATGAACTGTTGCAAATAAAACACGGTTATGGCTTCTAATCACCAAGAGCACGAAGCTGCGGGTTTCTATTTGGGAACCGATCGTTTTATACGGCTTTAGGCATCTTGCTGGCACTGACCGCTGAATGGTTGGCGGCAGAGTCGAACAGATGAAAATAATTGAGGACGAAAAAATGCGTCTCCGCACGGCGTTACTCGCAACGACATTGATGGCAGCGGCTCCGGCGGCCGCATTCGCCACCACGATCACAGGCCCTTATGTTGATCTGGGCGGTGGTTACAACCTGGTGCAGAACCAGCACGCTCACACTTCCGGTTTTGCCGGCGGTGCTGACAGTGCTCAGAACACCTCTGCTTCTCAGTTCCGTCACCATGACGGCTTCACCGGCTTCGGTGCATTCGGCTGGGGCTTCGGCAACGGCCTGCGCGCTGAGATCGAAGGGGTATACAACTACTCCCAGATCAACCACCAGGGTGGCACGAAGGTTCCGGGCAGCACCCGTGGCAGCGACCAGTCCTACGGCGGTTTCATCAACGTGCTGTATGACATCGACCTGAAGCAGTTCGGTATCGATGCACCCGTCACCCCGTTTGTTGGTGTTGGTGCAGGTTACCTGTGGCAGCATTACAACCCGACGACCACCAACTTCAGCAACGGCAACGTCAGCCGTCTGGGTGGCACGAACGGTGGCTTCGCTTACCAGGGCATCGTCGGTGCTGCATACGACACGGGCATCCCGGGCTTCCAGGTCACCACGGAATACCGCATGATCGGTCAGCCGGGCTCCTTCTCTGACGGTGCTTTCACGTCTACCGCTTCCTATGCAAACGGTAACCGTGGTCGTGGCAACACGAACTTCGATCACCGCTTCAACCACCAGTTCATCCTGGGCCTGCGTTATGCGTTCGATACGGCTCCGCCGCCGCCGCCGCCGGCTCCGGTTGTAGCAGCTCCGGCTCCGCTGCCGGCTCGCTCCTACCTGGTGTTCTTCGACTGGGATAAGTCTGTCCTGACGTCTCGTGCTCGCCAGATCGTGGCAGAAGCTGCTCAGGCTTCCACCCACGTTCAGACGACCCGCATCGAAGTTAACGGCTACACCGATAACTCCGCTGCTCACCCGGGTCCGCGCGGTGAAAAGTACAACCTGGGCCTGTCCCTGCGTCGTGCTAACAGCGTGAAGGCTGAACTGATCCGTGACGGCGTGCCGGCCACCGCGATCGACATCCACGGCTATGGTGAATCCAAGCCGCTGGTGCCGACCGGCCCGAACACCCGTGAGCCTCAGAACCGTCGCGTGGAAATCATCCTCCACTAATCGACCGGTTCCTTGTGATCGGAAAAAGGGGTACCTTCGGGTGCCCCTTTTTTTTTGCTCCGTTTCCCTGCCTCGCCTGAGGAATTCTGTCGCGTGTCTCCCTCCCCATCCCCTGCTCCGCCCCGGCCTGACACCATAGCGCCTGTTGCCCCAGATGCTTCCCACGCCAAGCTCCTGCGCCTGTTCAAATTCGCCACGGTCGGCGGGCTTGGTCTGGTCTGGGATTCGGGCACAGTCTATGCGCTACGCCCCCTTATCGGGCTGACGGCCGCAACGCTCGTGGCCTATTTTGTGGCAGCGACCCTCAACTGGATGCTCAACCGTCTCTGGACATTCAAAGGCGCCGGGCAACATGATCATCCGGTGCTGCAATGGCTGCGGTTCCTGCTGGCCAACAGCCTTGGGTTTCTGCTCAACCGCGGCACGGTTTACACCCTGTTCTACACGGTGCCGCTGTGCGTTGCGCATCCGGTTCTGGCGCTGGCCGCAGGCTCTCTGGCAGGCATGTTCGCCAACTTCAACCTCAGTCAGAAAATGGTTTTCCGGGAAAAGCCCCCAGCCTCCGTGCAGGATCTGGCGGAAAGCGCCATCGCTTTTCCTGCGTCACCCAAAAACCCCAGCCCGGAGCCATAACGCGCTCTTCACCCCGCCCCGCGTGCTAACCCCTTTCAGAGCCGCGCCGTGTGCGCTACATCTGGCAGCGGGTTAAAGAAGCTTTTCCGCTTTTTGCCTGGCCGTGAGGACTTTTCCTGCGTCAGCCCCTTCCGGAATTCTCCGCAGAAGCGTGCTGGTAAGGGAGATCACGCGCCCAACCAGTTTCAGGACCGTCTGCCTCACGCCATGCTCACAACAAACGATATCCGCACCACCTTTCTGGAGTATTTTGCCGGACAAGGGCATCAGATCGTGCCCTCATCGTCACTGGTGCCGCGCAATGACCCCACCCTGCTGTTCACCAATGCGGGCATGGTGCAGTTCAAGAACGTCTTTACCGGGCAGGAAACCCGCCCCTACTCCCGCGCAACCACCGCGCAGAAGGTCGTTCGGGCTGGCGGCAAGCATAACGATCTGGATAACGTGGGCTACACAGCCCGCCATCACACCTTTTTTGAGATGATGGGCAATTTCTCCTTCGGGGATTATTTCAAACCCGAAGCGATTGAGCTGGCCTGGACACTCATTACCCGCAACTTCGCCCTGCCCAAGGAAAAGCTGCTCGTCACCGTCTATTCGGAAGATGAAGAAGCCGCTGGCCTGTGGCGCTCCATTGCGGGGCTGGACGATAGCCGGATTATCCGCATCCCCACGTCAGACAATTTCTGGCGGATGGGCGATACCGGCCCCTGCGGCCCCTGTTCTGAAATTTTCTATGATCACGGTCCGGACGTTCCCGGTGGCCCGCCCGGCTCCCCGGATGAAGACGGGGACCGGTTTGTCGAGATCTGGAATCTGGTCTTCATGCAGTTTTTTGAAGACCCGCCGGGTGTGCGCTCCCCGCTGCCGCGCCCGTCCATTGATACCGGCATGGGACTGGAACGCTTTGCCGCCATCATGCAGGGCAAGCGCGACAACTATGATACCGACACGTTTATCGCCCTGATTCAGGCCTCTGCCGAGGTGACGCATCAGGCGGCTGATGGCCCCTTCAAATCCAGCCACCGCGTTGTGGCCGACCATCTGCGTTCTGCCGCCTTCCTGATTGCCGATGGCGTTCTGCCCTCCAAGGATGGCCGTGGGTACGTCCTGCGTCGCATCATGCGCCGGGCCATGCGCCACCTGCATATGATGGGCACCAAGGAGCCGGTTTTCTACAAACTGCTCCCCGCACTTATCCAGCAGATGGGTGGCGCGTATCCGGAACTGGTGCAGGGTGAAGCCCTGATCCGTGAGACCATGCGCAATGAGGAAGAACGCTTCAAAGCCATGCTGGACCGTGGTCTGGGGCTGCTGGAAGAAGAAACGTCCAAACTGACCAGCGGTGCGGCTCTGCCGGGTGATGTTGCGTTCCGCCTGTATGACACGTTCGGCTTCCCGCTGGACCTCACGCAGGATGCCCTGCGCGGCAGCGGCCACACCGTAGACGTCGCCGGGTTTGACAGCGCCATGAACGAGCAGCGCCAGCGCGCCCGTGCCGCATGGGTTGGTTCTGGTGACACCGCGATGGAAACCGTCTGGTTTGAAGCACGGGATAAGTTCGGGGCCTCCGAATTCCTCGGCTACACCACGGAACAGGCTGATGGTGAGGTTCAGGCCGTTATCGCCAGCAACAGCTTTATCAAGGAAGCCGGTGTGGGCACGGAAGTTGCCGTGCTGCTCAACCAGACGTCTTTCTATGGAGAAAGCGGCGGTCAGGCCGGGGATACCGGCTTCCTGACGGCTTCCGGCCTGCGCGTTGCCATTACAGACACGCAGAAAAAAGCGGGCGATCTGATTGTGCATTACGGCACCGTGACAGAGGGCACTCTCCGCCCCGGTCAGGCCGTAACAGCCACAGTGGATCATGACCGCCGCTCCGCCATCCGCGCGCACCATTCCGCAACGCATCTGCTGCATGAAGCCCTGCGCCGTAAACTTGGTGACCATGTTGCCCAGAAGGGCAGCCTGAACAGCCCGGACCGTCTGCGCTTTGACGTCAGCCAGCCCCGCCCGATTACGCCGGAGGAACTGGCGGAGATTGAAGCCGAAGTGAACCGCCGGGTGCGTGAGAACTCAAAAGTCGTGACCCGCTCCATGACGCCGGAACAGGCCGTGGAAGAAGGGGCTATGGCCCTGTTTGGCGAGAAATACGGGGATGAAGTCCGTGTTGTCTCCATGGGTGGCCCGGATGAAAACAAGGCCGCGTGGTCTCTGGAGCTCTGCGGCGGCACGCATGTAGACCGCACCGGGGATATCGGCCATTTCCGCATCACGTCTGAAAGCGGTGTCTCCGCAGGTGTGCGGCGTATTGAAGCCGTGGCTGGCACGGCGGCGGAAGCACTTTCCATCGCCAGTGAGCAGCGCCTGACGCAGATGGCCGCGATGCTGAAAGTTGGCGTGGCGGAAGCCCCGGAACGCCTTGCTCTGCTGCTGGAAGAACGTCGCGCTATGGAACGGCAGATTTCTGCCCTTCAGCGCAAGCTGGCCGCTGGGTCTGTTGAATCCGCCGGTGTGGAACAGGTGGGGGCTGCCCGTCTGGCGACCCGCAATGTGGGGGAAACCGCCCCGCGTGAACTCAAGGGGCTGGCGGAAACCATCCTCAAACAGGGCAATGCGGATGTGGTGGTGCTGATTTCCACCGCTGATGGCAAAGGCAGCGTTGTGGCTGCCGTGGCCCCGGCTCTGACTGAAAAAGTGGACGCGGTCGCCCTTGTCCGCGCCGCCAGCGTTGCCATGGGCGGCAAAGGTGGCGGCGGGCGGCGCGATATGGCGCAGGCCGGTGGCCCGGACGCCGGTGCCGCCGATGCCGCTTTTGCTGCCGTGCGGGAAACTCTGGCCGGTCTGGTCTGATCCGTCTCCGGCGCAGGGGAACGTCTGGCACGCTCCCCTGTTTTCTTCCCACACTCCGGCCTTTTGTATGAGGACCCACCTATGTCCCTGATCGACTCTTTCAAGCTGGTTCTCGCACCACCCCACCCGGAAGCAAAACCCTTCCTGCTGGCCTCTGGTGCGACAACGCTGATCACCCGGTTTCTGGGTAAAAAGTTCTCCTGCCCGCTGCTGCGCCATGCAGGCACGGCCAGCGGTCTGTTTTTTGGCTTCTGCCTGTATTTCTTCCGGGACCCGGAACGCACAACCCCGGCCCGCAGCGATGTTGCTGTCGCCCCGGCGGATGGCCGCGTTGTCTCCGTTGAAAAGATTGCTCCCCCGGCCGAACTGGGCATGGGCACCGCCCCGGTCTGGCGCATTGCCACATTCCTTTCGGTGCTGGATGTGCATATCAACCGCATGCCTGCTGCTGGCACAGTGACACGCATTGCCTATCACCCCGGCCAGTTTCTGAACGCCAGCCTTGATAAGGCGTCTGAACTGAACGAGCGTAATGCCCTCAGCCTGACCCTGCCGGATGGCCGGATGATTGCCGTGGTGCAGATTGCCGGCCTGATTGCCCGCCGCATTGTGTGCAGCGTGTCTGAAGGCACGAAAATGGAAGCCGGGGAACGCTTCGGGCTGATCCGCTTTGGCTCCCGCACAGACCTGTATCTGCCGCCGGGCGTGGAACCGCTGGTATCCGTCGGTCAGACCATGGTGGGTGGTGAAACCGTGATGGCGCGCCTCTGATCCCGTGACAGACCCGCAGACCACACCGCAGCTTCCGGCTGCGCCTCCGCCTCAGGCTCCGCTTTCCGCGCGCGGGTTGCGTCGCAAACGGCTGCGCAAACGGGTACGGACCAAAATCCGTGGCCCGTCCTTCAACCGGCTGATCCCTAACATCCTCACCATGCTGGGGCTGTGTTCCGGTCTGACAGGCATGCGCTTTGCTGTGGAAGGGCGCTTTCAGGCTGCCGGGGTGGCGCTGCTGCTCTCTGCCTTTATTGATGGTCTGGACGGGCGCATTGCGCGCCTGCTGCGGGGCTCAACCCGGTTTGGGGCGGAGTTTGACAGCCTTTCAGATTTTGTCTGCTTTGGGGTTGCGCCTTCCTTCCTGCTGTTTTTCTGGGCGTTGCAGGATGGCGGGCGCTACGCCTTTCTGCCGTGCCTGATGTTTACAGTCTGTATGGCGCTACGTCTGGCCCGCTTTAACGCGACGCTGGATGGGGAGGAAGAAAAGCCGAAATACGCCAGCAACTTCTTTACCGGCGTCCCCGCTCCCGCCGGGGCCGGACTGGCACTCTTCCCGCTCTTTCTGGGGCTGGAAGCGCAAAAGCTGGATATAGACTGGCTCTACCGGCTAACCCGGCTGCCCTGGCTGCCTGCTTTTACGCTGATCAGCACGGCATTTTTGCTTGTCTCAACGCTGCGGGTCTGGTCCTTCAAGAACTTCAAGGTTCCCGCGCAATATGTACTGCCGGTCATGCTGGGCACAGGCGCTTATACCGCCGTGCTGGTGGCAGACCCGTGGGCCGCTCTGGCTGCGGCAGGTGTGATCTATATGATCCTGCTGCCCATGAGCCATCTGAGCTTCCTCAAGCTGAAAAAAGCAGCGGAAGATCTTCAGGAAGATGTTGAGGAAGACCCCGCAGCCTGACTGTTCTGAGCAGGCTGCGCCCGCTGCCCGAACAGGGAACAGAGTCCGTCCAGCACCTGCTGGGGGGACGGCGGGCAGCCCGGAATATGCAGGTCTACCGTAGCCTTACGGTCCAGACCGCCCAGAACCGCATAGTTTTCCGGAAAAATGCCGCCATCCACGGCGCACCCACCCACACAAATCAGCCCTTTGGGCTTTGGCATGGCCTGCCATGCGGCTTCCAGCACGGGTGCCATGGTGCGCGTCAGCGGGCCAGTCACCAGTAGCACATCTGCTGATGCCGGGGACGGCACAAAACCAAACCCCGCACCTTGCATATCATACGGGCCAGCCGCCAGAGCCTGTAATTCCATACCACAGCCACCACAGCCGCCCGTATCCACATGGAACAGCAGCAGCGGCCAGCGCGGCCCGACAGGCTTGAGGCGTGACCCACCCTGCCGGAACGCGGCATCAAATACTGCGCGGATCAGCCCCATGATTGCACACCCTTTCTGTCCTGTTCTCTAGCCATCAAGTGCTGCTGCGTTCACCCCGAGGGACTGGCGTAAAAGAGGCAGATCGGCCAGATCCTGCCCCGGCAAAGCGGCCTCAAACACCATGAGGGCCGCGGGGGCCGGGTCATGGACAAACACCTGCGCCMCCCTGCCCGCCTGTAGACGCACCCAGTAATGGACGGTGCCCCACGGGCCTTCCGTCATGCCCAGCCCTTCTCCATCTTCAACGCTCAGGTCTACCCGGCCACCCGCTGTCAGCCCCAGCCGGGGCCCAGCCTCGCCCAGCATCCGCAGGCTCTCACCCACTTCATCCAGCAGGATCAGGGCACGATCTTCCGCCGTGCCACCCTGCCGCCCGGCCGTCAGCCGCCAGAGGGCGTGATAGGCACGCTGAGTGCGCCGCCCGTCACAATCCCGGCCACTGGCCCGCGCAACCGGGCCGTCCAGCCCAACCCGATCCAGCAGAGCAGGGGCGACCGGACCTACCCCGCTCAGACGGACGGAAAGTGCGGGATATGTCCGCCAGAGGGTTGCCAGACCCGGATAAATTTCTTCCCCCAGCTTTGCCAGACTGGTGCACAGATCGCCCAGAGCGGTCGCCTCCCGCAGGCTGGTCCCGCCGGGCACGCAATGGTCCATCAGCAGGCGTGACCCGATAACCGGGGCGGATTGCGCCAGAATTTTTTCACGGAACCACGCGCAGCGGGAGGCCACCACCAGCGCCCCTGCCCCGCGCGCCAGCCCGGCCAGCGTGTGCAGATGCAGCAAAATCCGCTCCAGTTCCAGCAGCACCACGCGGATCAGAGAGGCTTCCGGCCCCAGTTTACTGCCGCAGGCGGCCTCAACCGCCTGACAGAACGCCGCCTGATGCGCAACAGAACAGCCTGCGGCCACACGCCCGCTCAGACGGCAGGCCTCCTCCAGCCGACTGTTCCGCCAGCGCGCGGCCAGCCCCCGATGCGCGTAGCCGGATACGGTTTCCGCCGCCCGGATGGTGTCACCAGAAACGGCCATCGCCACATGCAGGGGCGTCTCCATCCGGCCCGTCGCAGGCCCTGCGCCAGCCATAACACCACCCGCCGCCAGCAACGCCTCTGACGGCTGAAAACTGATCTGCCCTTTATGCCCGCCCGCCGGGCCGGGGGCAGCCGCAAGCGGGGCCGTGGCGGACCAGACATCATGATCCACCAGTGGACACACATCCACCGCCCACATGGCTTCCGCCCCATACAGGTCATACGCCATGCGCTCATACACAGCAGAGACAGGCCGGGCGGGGGAAAGGGCTGGATAACGCCCGTCTTCCAGCGCCAGCGTGGCGGCCAGCGGCTGGGTGGGAGAGGGCATGAACAGCGCATGCACATCCGTTCCGTCACACCACAGCCCGGCAAAAGGCAGCGTATCCTGCCCAAGAGCCGTGACCATGTCCCGCCAGCCAAATTCATCCAGCCGGAAACGCCAGGGGGTTTCCGTCTCCTTGCCAGCGTAGATCAGGCTTACAGCATCCATCAGAACGCTCCCAGCATCATGGCCAGCGGCACCAGAAACCCGGTCAGCACCAGCACGGAACACGCGACCCGGCCCGCGGCATCGTCAGGCCAGAGATCCTGCGTGAACCCTTCCACCGGCACCGAGCGCACCACCGCGCACAAAATCCCGGCAACCGTCAGCACCGTGATACTCCATGACCAGTCACTCAGCATGGACAGCAGCAGCAGGCAGCCCACAAACGGCGCACCCGGCGGAAAACAGGCCAGCGCCCGCGCCGCCCATGCGCGACCAAACCGGTTGCCCCCGGCCAGACACCAGCCGCACAGAAACAGCAGGGCCGCCACATCCGCCCCGGCTCCCACCGCAATCAGCGCCAGAGCTGAGGGAAACGTACGGAACAGGCGCTGCCCTTCATCAGACCGGCCAGCACAGGCCGTCAGCCAGACAGAGGCAAGACCTGCCGCAACCAGAGCCGTTTCAAACGCTTCCCCTCCATGCGCGCGCATCCGCATGGAGAGCAGCAGGGCCGCCCCGGCAAATGGCAGAAAGAGATAGGTGTCATTTTCCTCACGCCAGGACTGCCCGAAGGGGGTGAGCCCCGCGAGCATGACAAGCCCGCACGCCATCATCAGCCCTGCCGGTGCGGAGCCTGAAGGCAACAGCAGACCCGACAGAATAAGAAAAATCCCGACAGACCCGGTGCGCACCAGCGCCCAGCCCGCCCGCGCCTGTCCGGCTGGGCGGCTGAACACAAATACGCCATACGCCAGTGCGGCCTCCAGAATCCCAAGCCCGATAATCGGGTCCGGCGTGACACAGGCAAGTCCCGTCAGAGCCGTGGAAATATGCGGCAGCCCCCGCAACAGGCGATCCTGCACGGTGCCGTTTTCCATCACCGTCAGCAGCAGGCCAAACGCCAGCATCACCCGCCCGGCCCGCTGGACCGGATCATCATCCCATCCTTCAGCGGCGGCGCTGGTCGCGGGGAACAGGAACACCGCCACAGCCAGCGCGCACCCAGCCCCGGCCATCCAGATGGCAATCTCGCGGCTGCGCGGCGTGGGGGCCACCATGACAAAAGCTGCCCCCAGCAAGGGCCATGCAAAGGCCAGAGCGGCCAGAAAAACAGGAACGGTCATGCGTCCCTCCCGCGCTCGGTCAGGTAGCCTCTCAACCAGACGTCCCGCGCAATCATCTCCGGCGTGCGCGGCACAGGGCCGGACTCTGGTTGCTCAGACCCGGCTTCAGGCTCAGGCACAGTGTCTGAAGCGGCTGTTCCAGCCGTTTTTTCAGACTGGTCCGCGACAGGCCTGTCGGGCTTTGTGGCCTCCTTCGGTTCATCCGCTTCCTCACCCGGAGAAGCCGCTTTCAACAGACCTGCCTCTGCTTCGGCCCGTTCTGCTGATTCGGCGTACGGTTCGGGGCTGATGGACTGCGTATGCTCTCCATCCTGCGCCTCTTCAGGGGCAGCATCAGGGCCGGCAAACGCAGCCTCTGCATCCAGAACTGCGCTGCTCTTTGTTACGGCCTCTGGCACACTCTCTTGCACGCTCTGTGGCCGCGCTGTGGCCGGTGGGGCGGCATGTGACTCTTTTATTGCCTGGGGAGAGGCTGCCTTCCGGTCTGCTCGGGCAGGCCTGGGCAGAGGGTCTTCATCCTCAGCAGCGGCTTCGGCCTCGGTCCAGATGCGGGGCGCCACCACAGCTTCCGGGCCCAGCCCGCGCGGTTCCGGGCCGGGCGCATCCACATCCCCTACCTCAAACCCGCTGGCTCGGGCGGACGGGCGGTCTGCCCCGGTCCCGCTTTGTGCAGGCGCCACGGCAACCCGCAGCATCACGCGATGCACGCACATGCCGCCCAGCAGCGCCACCACACAGCCCGCCAGTGCGGTGACCCCCACCACCATGACCTGATTTTCAATCACGCCGGACAGCATGACGCCATCCACACATACCAGCAGCCCAGCCCACTGCCAGACCATGGCCTGACGGCAGGTCACGGCCACCAACCCCGCCAGTGCCACACAAAGCCCAGCAGGCAGATACGCTGCTCCGGCATGCCCCGGCGCAGCCTCACCCATGGCGGCGGGCGTGCCGGTTGTCAGTTGCAGAATAACCATCAGCCCCAGTGCGAGAAACGGCACGACCGGGCCGGTACGCTCCCGCGCGCCATCATCCTGATACCGGCTGACAAACCAGACCGGCAGCACAGACAACAGCACCACACAGGCCGCCCCAAACTCCTGCAACGGACCTTGCGCGTCCACCAGCATGGCTACCGCCGTCACCACACCCAGCGCTGGCAGAAAGCCCATCCCGCGGGCCACAACACAGAGCGCCAGCAGCGGCGCGAGAATAACAGCCAGCGTCATGGTGTTGCGTCCTCAGTCCGCCAGGCAGAGTCCTGATCCTCCTGCGCAGAGGCGGTTTTATCCTGCACCTGCGCGCCGGACTGCGCCGGAGACGCCACCTGCCACGCCAGAAGCCCCAGCAGAAACACCGCAGCCAGACGCACCCGCGCCCGGCGCGGGAACGCCAGCACCATAAGCTGCGTGCCCGCCAGTAAAAGGGCCGCAACGCTCAGCTTTGCCACCCACAACGCCCCTCCCGCGAGGCATTGCGCAAGCCACGGCTCCACGCTGCTTTCACCGGGCAGGGCAAGGCTGCCCGCCCACGCCACATCTCCGGCCAGCGTGATCCAGACCAGTTGCACACAATCCGTCGCCAGCATCCATAACGCCCGGTCCGCGCCGGAAAGCAGGCAGGGCATTTCTTCCCCCGCCTGCTGACCTTTCCATGCCGTCACCACAAAGAGCGCGACACCCATCAGCACAAAAGGAGCACCCTCCGCCACAGGGGAAAGCTGACGCAGATGCCCCAGAAAAACCGAGAAATCCTGCCCGCCCGCCATGACCAGAACCGGCACAAGTGCGGGCAAAAGCAACCCCTCCGCCAGCAAAGCCGCACAGCCCGCCAGAGAGGACGCGCCGCCCTGCACCACCAGCGGCAGGCCCAGCAACAGCGAGGCCCCGATCAGCGCAGCACACAGCAAAAAGAAACCCGGCGCTGGAAACCCGGCCGGAACCAGTGTGAAAACTGGCGTCATGCAGGCGGCAAACACGGCCAGAACCAGAGCGCCCCGGCACGCCAGACTGCTCAGCCCGTCCCCACGCTGCCGCAGGCCCGCCCTGCGGAACTGATGATGAATTTCCTGCCAGCGTCCCCCAGCGGGAAAGCGGCGTTCACCCGTGAGGCGGCCTGCCAGACGGTTGACCCACCCGGTAAAGAACGGTGCAGCCAGAACAACCAGAACAGTTTGCAACGCCAGAGCCAGCAGGCACGCAAAAGACCAGCCCCATGTGAGATCATGTGTCATTTTGCAGCAAACAGCCCCAGCAGAAGCCCGGCCCCCAGAAACAGCAGGATAAGAACCATGCCCTGCGCCTCACACCATGCCACGGTTCTGAACAGCACAGCCTGAAGATAACGCGCCCCGGCCCCCGTTTTCTCAACCACCGGCCAGCTGGACGGCGTCTGCCCGTCTGCGCCCAGCAGCATCCCCAGAGCGGACCAGACAGCAGGCATCGGCACACTGGAGGGTTCTGCCGCCACCTCCTCCTGCTCCGAAGTCGCCACATAAGGCGCGCCGTCCCGCCAGACTGCGGCACCTAAAATAGCCGGACGCAGCGGGAACACCTTAAACACCCGCCCCAGCCCGGCGGCCCCGGCACCACACACGCCCAGAGCCAGCAGAGCATATACAGGCGTTAAAGAAAGATCCGACCCGGCAAACTGCACATGGGCCAGGATTTTCCAGCTAAAATCGCGCGGCGTATTCCCGGCAAACAGATGATCCACCAGCGCCAGCCAGCCACCGGGCAGCACCGTGACAAGCGCCGCACACCCAACGCAGATCCATGCCGGAAGCAGAAGAATACTGCTGAGAGACGGAGCCTCGCCCACCGGACCAGCGCTCTGCTTTACAGACCTGCCAGAAGCAGGCTTCTGCCGCACAAATGCAGCAAACCCCACCCGCAGCAACCCCACCGTGCCCAGCGCCATAATGCAGGCCGCCCCGGCCAGAACCAGCAACAGACACAAAGCCTGTGCGGGATGCGTATGGGCCGCCGCAACTTCACCCGCGCTCAGCAGGCACCAAAAAACCGAAAAGCCCCCGAGCGGTGGCACCGCAGAGAGCAGAAGAAGGCTTGCGCCCAGAGCGCCCCGTGCGCCACGGGCCTGCGCCACGGCACTGCCGGGGCTGAACAGCCCCCCTTCCTGCCGCGCAAGCCAGAGAGCCGCCAACAGAGCCAAAAACGGTGCGCCTGTTGCCAGAAGTGTTGCGGTGCGAAACAGTTCACCGCCTTTGACAGAGGCCGCCAGAGCCAGTGTCAGCATCACCACCAGCCCGCCATAGCCCGCGCTGGCCACACCGGCCAGAATACCGCTGGCCACCGGGCTCCGCACAGCCTGCACAGCGCCCCAGAGTGCGACCGCCCCGCCACTGACAATCAGCAAGCCCTGCTGCACCGGGGGCAGAACACCCACTTCCGCCAGCAGACGCCCGAGCAGGAACAGACCAATCCCGGCAGGGAGAACAGCCTCAGGGCCTTTCTGCGAGGACACCGCCCAGCCCAGCAGCAGAACCATCAGACATAATGCAGGGGGAGAAAGTGGGCTATCGGCCGGGATACAGGCGGGGATCACCGCAAAAGGCAGGCACACACCCTGCCGCCCCCGGTCCGCCAGCAGCACCAGCGCTGTCCCGGCCAGAAGCCCGAACACCAGAGGAGACAGTGCTAAAAACGCCAGTCCGGTCAGCGCACAGGCCAGACCACGCTGCCCCGTTCCCATCAGGCCGCCGGTAAAGGCCAGCAGCACCAGCATGGGCAAAGCCGGTCCATCCATACCAAACACCGGGAACCAGCTCACGCCGCCTTCCAGCCTGCACACAGCCCCTACCAGCGCCAGCAGGCCAAGGCCGCCCCAGACCCCGGCCAGAATTTCAGATCGCCAGGGCGCGCACTGCCGTAGCAGACGGTCCGGCACCACTGCCAGAACCCCCGCCACCACAAACAGCACGAACAAACTGCACAGAACAAAAGACGTGAAAATGGAACTCTGGCTCCAGACGTAATTTAAAGACCGGCGGATAACACCATGAGCGCGGTTTTGTGGCAACGCCCGGCCCGGAAGGCAAGGCCATCCGCCAGAGATTTCCCGTTATATCTCCGGCCTGTATGTGGCGTTTTTAGGGGGCGTGTCGCCGTTCTGTGCCGAGACCTCTTCCGAGGGGCAAAGTATTTTCCTCAACCAGGGGCGGCGTGCCTGTACCGGCAAGGCTGTCCCGGAAAACAGATCTTTGACCGCCTCAACCAGCATCAGGCTCCCCAGTCCCGGTGAGAGGACTTTACCCGCAATGTCCGAACGGCGGCCACGCCGCACACTCGCGCAGGCCTGCCGGGCCGGCAGAAACAGGGCTTCATCCCGCCGCTCAGGGAACAGCATGGCATGGCCGAGCGTGGTGCGCAGGCTGGTGCGGGAACAGGCAACATCCTGAACGAACGGCGTCTCTTTCTGCCGGAACCGCCCGCCGAGCTTACTGGGCAGAATCAGCAGCATCCGCCCGTCATCCTTCAGCACCCGGCCAGCAGCCCGCAGCAGAGGCACCATCTGATCCGCCTCCCGGCACGCATGCACCAGCACAATGCGATCAAACGTCCCATCATCAAACGGCAGGGCATACGGGTCCACAAGGCACTCACGCTCCGGGGCTTTCTCCCGGAAGGGTTCAGGAGCCGACGCGCTGGCAGAATGTGGAGAAAAATCGGCATTACTGGAAAAGTCAGGCCGGTGCTCCGGTGTCCGGGCGGAAATACAGAGCGCGCCCCGCCCCCGCCATGCAGCCAGATATGGCCCGGCATAGCCAAGCCCCAGCACACGTTGGCCGCGCAGATCCGGCCAGAACCAGTGCAGGCGCTCACGCAGCAGGGCAGCACAGGTCTGGCCCTCATGGGTTTGATAAAAGGCATCTGCCGAGGGAGGAATGGCCTTATGCATCGCTGATGTGTACCATGATATCCTTGTTCTGCGATATCCCTGTCCCGCGCTGCCGTTGCGCACGGCAGGCTGACAGGTTTCCTCGCGCCAGCCGTACCAGATGTTTCTACAGCCCGCCTCTTTTCAAACGCTCTTCAGGGAGAGTTGCCGCATGTCTCTTCAAACCCGCGCCATTCCGGTTTTGTCAGACAATTATAGCTGGCTCCTGCGGGACACAGCCACCGGCTGCACCGCCATTGTAGACCCCGGAGAAGCCGCCCCGATTGAGGCTGTTCTGGAGGAAACCGGCGGCAGGCTGGATCTTATTCTGCTGACGCATCACCATGCCGACCATGTGGGCGGCACGGATGCCCTCCGCGTCCGCTATAATGCCCGCGTGGCCGGCCCGGCATCGGAACAGACGCGCATGCCTGCGCTGGACATCCCGCTGCATGACAAGGACACACTGGCTGTTGGGCAGTCTGAAGGCCGGGTGCTGGCCGTGCCGGGACATACGCTGGGCCATATCAGCTATTATTTTGCAGACCCGCCAACTCTCTTCTGCGGGGATACACTGTTCAGTCTGGGGTGTGGCCGCCTGTTTGAAGGCACGGCAGAGCAGCTTTTTACAAGCCTCAAGCGCTTTGCCCCGCTGCCGGATGAAACCCTTGTCTGCTGCGGCCATGAATATACTGAAGGCAACTGCGCCTTCGCCCTCCACGCAGAGCCGGACAACGCAGACCTGAAAGCCCGCATTGCTGAAGTCAAACGTCTGCGCGCGGCGGGTCAGGCTACGGTGCCCTCCACTCTTGGAGAAGAACGCGCCACAAACCCGTTCCTGCGCGCCCCGGACGTGCCAACCCTCGCCAGATTACGGCGGGAGAAAGATACATTCTAACGTGCAGGCCGCCACATTGCCTGCTGTGGCGGCACACATAGCCCCCAAGACCCAGACAGGACCTGATGCACTCTTTTCAGAGCCTGAGAGTCGCTACAGGCCCTCGCCCCTCACAATCAGGGTGAACTGGCTCAGGGTGTGCCAGCCCCGGACAGAGATGCCCCATGCAACGTCGCCAGAACAGATAACAGCGGAACCCCTGCGAATTGCACGGCCCCGTCCCTCACCTGCAAGGGCACACTGAGCGGACCTTCCGTGCCGCCCGTGCGCGCCTCAAGCTGATCTGTCAGGCGGGAGAGAAGGGCCATCTGAGCCGGGCTGAGCGTTTTATCCTGCTGCAAGCGCGCCAGAAAAGGTCGCCAGTCGCTCAGGGTCAGCCATGTTTCCCCCAATGGCGCGCCGCCGGGAGCCATGACCAGCCGCCCGGACCATGAAACCCCTAGCCCCCGCCAGCGTCCGGCCAGATGCTGCACCAGAAGCTCCGTATACGCTGCTGGTCCTGCGGACTGAGACGCATCCCCCGGTTGTGGCAGCAGGGCAGCATCGCCCGCAAAAGAACCGGAAGACGCTGAGGGTGCTGAGGGTGCTGAGGGTGCTGAGGGTGCTGAGGGTGCTGAGGGTGCTGAGGGTGTCGCATCCGCGATAGTCCACAAGGCTGCAAGCCTGTCGGCTGGGCCGGGAATGGCGACAGCCCCCTGCACAGCGTCCACAGACTCTGCCCATGGCGCCACCACAGCGCGCTGCGCCGTGAATGAGAGAGCAAGAGCGCTGGCCTGCGTCGTCGCATGGCTATTCCAGACAAGTGTCCCGCTCACGCCGCGCGCCGTAACCGGATGCGCCTCCGCTGCCCCTCTTTGTGGCACCAGATGCAGAAAGTCTGTGCTGAACCGCACGGAACCGGCCTGCGCCGCGCGTAACGGCAGAGAAATTCGGAGCGGTGCGCCATCTGTGCGAAGCAGCAAAGCACTTTGCCGGGCCATTTCGGAGCCTTGGGCTTGCAAAGAGGCAAAAGCCTGCCCCCCCTCCAGCGTGCCCTGCACGGTCAACGGATGCCACAGCGCCAGTTCCAGCGATGCATGACGGACAGCGTAAGACAGACCGACACCGCCAGACACCCCCGCGCACGTCACCCGCACAGCCTCCAGCACAACCCGCGCCCGGAACGGCCAGCCTGCATGTTTTCTGGTCTGAGACACCACCAAACACCCGCCAAACGGCTCTGCATCAGCGTTATGTGCCGCACCAGACTGCGCTGCATCTCCCTTTCGTCCTGCAAGACTGGTCAGACCGGGATCATAACCTGCACGGATGCTGGCACCGCCACCAGTTCCCACATGCGACAGACGCTGTTCCAGAAGCCGGATGCCACCCCACCACAGCGCAGTTTGCACGACCAGACCAGTCGCGCAGCCGCAGCCCAGCCAGAGGGCAACCTTCCGCACTCAGAAGCGCCCCAGTTTGGTATATCCCAGTTTCTGCACCAGCCTTTGCAGAATACGGCGCGGGCGGGTGGCTGGGTGTTTGCGCAAAACAACATCACAATACATGTAGTCCTGAAGCGCAAAAATGACCATTTCCCAGCCGTGACGCAGCATGAATTCATGCGCGGCCTGAATCACGCCATACGGGCCTCCGCCATCCGCCATGATGTAATCATTCAGGATCAGCAGGCCGGTATGGGGTTTCAGCTTGCGTTCACAGATTTCCAGATCCCGCACCACCGCCTGATAATTATGGTCGGCATCGAGATAAATCACGTCCACACCCTTGTCGGGCAGATGTTCCAGCATGACCCCGCTATCACCAGCCAGAACATTTACCTGCCCGCGGGCGATGTCTTCCGCAAAGCGGGATTTATAAAAAGCCTGCTGGGTTTTATGAGCGAACATTTCCGCCGATGACCGCCCCCAGACCTCCGGCAGTTCATGCACATTAAAAATATCCAGCGCGTAAAACAGGCGCGGCTCGCAGATATCCAGAATTTTCTTTGAAAAATCACCCGTCATCACCCCCACTTCCGCAATCACGGCATGCCGGGGCAGGAGTTGCAGAATATCATCCCGGTTTGGCAGAAGCCGGGCATTCCGCAGCAGGAAGGGCGGAAGCTGTGCTGCGGGCATCATCTGAGACATGAAAAACTCTGGTTGAGCGAAGAACAGCACGACCTTACCAGACTTTCATGTCTTCTTGAATACAGGCCTGCACCCCATGTCTCTGCGCCTGAAGACCAGTCAGGTCCGGCAGATTTTTTAGACAAACAGGGATTTCGTCCACATGAACTGCTGCGTAAAGCAGACTGCCGCGCGTAGAATTATGTCGTAAACATGACAGTTTTCACACACGCAGTCATAAAAATTTAAATTTTGAAATGTCTTTATTTTTTAAGGGCTTTCTTGTTTTTCAATAAAAATCACCTGTTCCACCCCATCAGTATTGACGGCAGGCTTTACTGGAATACGGCAGGAAATACTGCGATTTACCTCAGCACACTCCAGACACAGCCCCTCCCATCCACAAAGTTATCCACAGGATTGTCTGACTTATCCCCCAGAGGACACAGCCTGCCCCTCAATTGTCCGGTCCTGTGCTGTAAACGCCTGTTCCAGCCCGCGCCAGCTCGTTTCAATCTCACCCAGCAGAAGCTTTCTGTTCGCCGGAGCCAGCGGCGCGCCTATAGCAACATGCAGCACGCCCGAACGCTTCAGGAAGGCATTCCGCCCCCAGAACTGACCGGAGTTGGTGGCGACCGGCACAACCGGCAGTCTGGCATGTGCTGCCATGGCGGCAATGCCGGGTTTAAGCGGCACATGCTCTCCGGGCATTGTGCGCGTGCCTTCGGGGAAAATGATAATCTGCTTGCCTGCTTCGACCGCCTTTTCAGTCTCCCGCAGCAGGGCGCGCATGGCTTTGGCCCCGGCGGCGCGCTCAATAGGCATCATGCCCGCCAGAATGAGCATCGGCCCAAGCAGCGGAATGCGGCGCAGCTCCCCCTTCATCACATAGGAGGGATACGGCACAAGCAACATCCAGATCAGCGTATCAAACGCGGACTGATGCTGGGAGGCTATCAGCAGCGGACCGCCCCCCGTCTGCGCCAGATTGTCCAGCCCGGTAATCCGCACTTCCACGCCGCAGATATCGCGGAACAGCATGAGCACCAGCCGGCTCCACAGCTTGGCATAAGGCAGCGCCAGCCTTCTGGCGAACCAGCGGATGGGAAAGGCCCCCACCCCCATCAGCAGGGTCAGCACAAAGGCCAGAACATTGAACAGGATGGAGCGAAGCAAAGCCATGAGCGAGCCAGACCAGCGAAATTCAGAAGGATAAACTGCCCTGTGGAGACCAGAAAACAGCCTGTCTTGCAAGCTATGCCACAGCTTTCCACACGAAGGATGCGGGTTACGGCTGGCCTGCCTGCCTCCCACCCTGTATAGAAACCCTCGATTTTGATCAGGAAGCAGGACAATCATGACCGATTACAAGGTTAAAGACCTTTCGCTCGCTGAGTGGGGCCGCAAGGAAATTTCCATTGCCGAAGGCGAAATGCCCGGCCTGATGGCGCTCCGTGAGGAATACGGTGCCAGCCAGCCGCTGAAGGGCGCACGCATTGCGGGCTGCCTGCACATGACCATCCAGACCGCTGTGCTGATTGAAACCCTGACGGCTCTGGGTGCCACGGTGCGCTGGTCTTCCTGCAACATTTTCTCCACGCAGGATCAGGCTGCGGCTGCCATTGCGGCGGCTGGCATCCCCGTGTTCGCATGGAAAGGCCTGACGGAAGACGAATTTAACTGGTGCATTGAGCAGACCATTCAGGGCCCGGATGGCTGGACCCCGAACATGATTCTGGATGATGGCGGTGACCTCACCGTTATGATGCATGACAAGTTCCCGGAACTGCTGAAGAACGTGAAGGGCCTGTCTGAAGAAACGACAACAGGTGTGCATCGCCTGTGGGAAATGCAGAAAAAAGGCACGCTGAAGGTTCCGGCCATCAACGTGAATGACAGCGTTACCAAGTCCAAGTTCGACAACCTGTACGGCTGCCGTGAAAGCCTTGTGGACGCCATCCGCCGTGGTACGGACGTGATGATGGCCGGTAAGGTTGCCGTGGTGGCTGGCTATGGTGACGTGGGCAAAGGCTCTGCTGCCTCCCTGCGCAACGCAGGCTGCCGCGTGCTGGTGACGGAAGTTGACCCGATCTGCGCCCTTCAGGCCGCCATGGAAGGCTATGAAGTCGTCACCATGGAAGAAGCTGCTCCCCGTGGCGACATCTTCGTGACGGCAACCGGCAACGTGGACGTCATCACGCTGGACCACATGCGCGCCATGAAACACCGCGCGATTGTCTGCAACATCGGCCACTTCGACTCTGAAATTCAGATCGGTGCCCTGCGCAACTTCACGTGGGACAACATCAAGCCGCAGGTGGACGAGGTTGTGTTCCCCGATGGCAAGCGCCTGATCATCCTGTCCGAAGGCCGTCTGGTGAACCTTGGCAACGCCACAGGCCACCCGTCCTTCGTGATGTCCGCCTCCTTCACCAACCAGACGCTGGCCCAGATCGAACTGTGGACTGCGCCGGAAGGTAAGTACGAAGCCAAAGTCTACACCCTGCCCAAAAAGCTGGATGAAAAAGTGGCCTTCCTGCACCTTGCCAAGGTTGGCGCGCATCTGAGCAAAATGTCTCAGAAGCAGGCTGACTATATCGACGTGCCGGTCAACGGCCCGTTCAAGCACGAAGAATACCGCTACTAAAACGACCCCGGAGCAGACCGGCGGCCCTCAGCTTTTCTGGCTGGCCGCTGTGTCTCCTCCGCCCCGCATGGCCCTGCTCTGCCTATCTGGCAGGCAGGGAATGCTCCCCCAATATGCAAAACCTTCATCATCATTCTTTGCAACCATCCCTATTGGTGTATTGTTTGTAAGAAGATGGTTCAGCCCGCCAGCACACTTCCCGTGTGTGCGGCTGGACATTGTCTGCTGCAAAAGGACTTTTGAAATGAGCATTTTCGGCACAATTCTTTCCTCCATTTTCCATCACGCCAATGCGGCTACGCCGTCCGCCGCTCCGGCTGGCGCTCCCGCCACGCAGGCTGCTGCTCCGGCAACCCCGGCAGATGCCGCTGCCGCCGCTCCGGCTGCTCCGGTGGATATTGATGCCGTCCTGACGGGTCTGGCTGCCCAGAACGGCCAGAACCTGAACTGGAAAGAGTCCATTGTGGACCTGCTGAAGCTGCTGGGTCTGGACAGCTCTCTGGATGCCCGCAAGAAGCTGGCAGCAGAACTGGGCTACACGGGCAGCACGGATGATTCCGCAGCCATGAACATCTGGCTGATCAAGGAAGTGCGCGCCAAACTGGCTGCCAACGGCGGCAAGGTTCCGGCTGGTCTGTAAGCCTTACAGTCCGGATGGAAACAAAAGGGGCGTGCGGGGGAAACCTCGCACGCCCCTTTTTTATAAAGCGTTCATAAAGAGCATTTTTTTAAGTGCCCTTTTGGGCGCATCCGCTCCTGTATGTGCCTCCATCTGGCAGCCTGTCAGTCAGATCTGACGGACAGCGTCACACCCTCCCTCAGCTATGCGTCTGCTGCGCCGGATGCCGGGCCGGGGCTTTGTTCTCGCTGATCGTCACCTGAGCCAGATCAGGCCTGCTGGCGCTATCCACCACAATCACGGCTGAGCCTGCCAGCGGGGTCGCCACCCGGTCAGGCCGCAGAAGAGCACGGAAGCGGTTATCAATCACCGCCATCTGCTCGTCTTCCACATCAATCAGACCATGCTTGTCGATAAACACATTCAGGGATGATGGGATACGGATACAGCCTTCAGACGCCACATGGCCCAGACGGCTTTCCAGATAGACAGGGTCCGTTGCGTGCATTTCCAGCCGGATCTGCCCTTTTTCACGCGGGACAGGCAGCCAGCCTTTTTCAGCCCATTGCCAGCCGAAATCCCACACGCGCATGCCTTTGGTGCCGTTCCCCATAATGCCGTTCTCGTTTTTGGTACCCAGCGCCCGGTAGCCGAGAATATCCGCCGTGTTGATAAACACGCCGGTTGGGGTGATGTAATAGAACTTGCGGCCGGTTGTCCCCGTGGAGACTTTGGTGCTGCCAATCACCTGCCAGTCTGACTGGCCCGGCAGGGCCAGCATCAGGCACATACGCTGCACGGCGGGGTTGCGGTCTACCACCAGCACAACCTGCGGGCGATCCAGTGGAAAAGACGCCTGCTGAATCTGCTCCTTCGCCAAAGCACTCCAGGCCGCTTTCTGGGCGGAGGACACTTTGAGCGCCACCGGCACTTCATGCCGGAAGGCGCTGTTCAGCCGGGTGGCTTCCGCGCGGGCGTCTTCTTCATTCAGAACAGGGATTTCCGGCAGGGGTGGTGCTTCTTTCAGCACCGGTTCCGCCGGAGTGAGCGGAGGGGACGGAGCCCCTTCCTGATCAGCCTGTACGGGCTGACCACCCGCCTGCCCGACTGGCGGTGCAGAAACAGCCTGAGCAGCCCCCGTAGCACACGCAAGTCCCGGCACAAGGAGCAAACTGCCGGCAATAAAAAGGAGTGTCGGACCCTTTGCCCCTGACATACCACGTCTCTCCTGCCCTAATTAGCAGGAGAGATTATGGCACCCCTTCCCGCAGGAGGGAAATTGTCAAATATTGATGGACCGGTTGTCCGCACCCAGAGCCGCTTCCTTCACGGCTTCGCTCAGCGTCGGGTGAGCATGGCATACACGACCGATATCCTCGGCAGACGCACCAAATTCAATGGCCATCGTCGCTTCGGCAATCAGTTCACCCGCGCACGGACCAATAATGTGCACGCCCAGAACGCGGTCTGTTTTCTCACAGGCCAGCACTTTAACGAATCCGTCCGTCATGCCCAGCGCCCGCGCACGGCCATTGGCCATGAAGGGGAATTTGCCGGTCTTGTAGGTCGTGCCTTTTTCCTTAAGCTGCTCTTCCGTAAAGCCGACGGACGCCACTTCCGGCCATGTGTAGATCACGCCCGGAATGGCGTCATAATTCACATGCCCGGCCTGCCCGGCCAGAATTTCAGCCAGAGCCACACCTTCTTCTTCTGCTTTGTGTGCCAGCATCGGTCCGGCAATCACGTCGCCAATGGCGTAAATGCCCGGAACATTGGTGGCAAAATGCGCGTCCGTTACAACGCGGCCGCGTTTGTCCAGTTCAATGCCAGCCTCTTCCAGCCCCATGCCCTTGCTGGCAGCCGTGCGGCCAACAGCCAGCAGCACAATGTCTGCCTCCAGCGTTTCCACCGCGCCACCAGCAGCGGGTTCAACGCTCAGCACGACGCCTTTTTTGGTTTTTTCGGCTTTGGTCACCTTATGGCCCAGCTTGAGCTTGAAGCCCTGTTTGACCAGCAGTTTCTGGAACTGGGACGCGACCTCATTATCCGTGCCCGGCACCAGACGGTTCAGATACTCAATCACCGTGACCTCAGCGCCAAGACGCTGCCACACGCTGCCCAGTTCCAGACCAATCACGCCACCGCCGATCACCACCAGACGCTTCGGCACTTCAGAAAGCTCCAGCGCGCCGGTTGAGGTCACGATGGTTTTTTCATCCACCTCAATGCCGGGCAGGTTTGCACTGTCACTGCCGCTGGCGATGATGATGTGTTTTGCCGTGACCGGCTTGCCGTCAACCGTAAGGCGGCCCGTACCTTCGACCTTGCCGTGGCCTTTCAGCCAGGTGATGCCGTTTTTCTTGAAGAGGTATTCAACCCCTTTCACATTGGCGCCTACAATCTCGGCCTTGCGGGCCTGCATGCGGGCCAGATCCAGCTTCACGCTGTCAATCACCACACCATGCGCTGCAAAATCATGGCCTGCGGCGTGGTAGTTTTCAGAAGACTGCAACAGCGCCTTGGACGGAATACAACCCACATTCAGACAGGTGCCGCCCAGTGTGGCGCGTTTTTCCACGCAGGCTACCTTAAAGCCAAGCTGTGCGGCGCGAATGGCGCACACATAGCCACCGGGGCCAGCGCCAATCACCACAACATCATAGTCTGTCTGCGCCGGAGCTTCTGCCTGCGGTGCGGCGCCAGCCGGTTTTGCCGCAGCCGGGGCCGCAGCAGGTTTTTCAGCTTTATCCGCCGGAGCAGACTTGGCCTGTGCCGGGGCGGATGCCCCGGCAGCGCCCTGCTCCAGTGTGGCCAGCACGGCCCCTACAGCCACTTCATCCCCTTCCGCAACCGCGTGCGCCGCCAGCCGACCATCTGCCGGAGCAGGCACTTCCACGCTCACTTTATCGGTTTCCAGCTCAACAATCGGCTCGTCCGCTTTCACAGCGTCGCCCGGCTGCTTGAGCCATTTCCCGATAGTAGCGGTGGTGACACTTTCTCCAAGGGACGGAACCTTGATTTCAATCGGCATGGCTTTGCTCTCGTTTACGTTCAGGGTCAGAAAAAGAAAAAGGCTGGCTGAGGTTTTTTCAGCCAGCCCCCATCACTCTCAGACGTCAATCAGAAGACGGCGGGGGTCTTCCACATTCTGCTTGATGCGGACAAGGAAGCTGACAGCCTCTTTGCCGTCCACAATGCGATGATCATAAGACAGCGCAATATACATCATCGGGCGGATAACCACCTGACCATTCACGGCCACCGGACGTTCCTGAATGGAGTGCATGCCCAGAATACCGGACTGCGGCGCATTCAGAATGGGCGTGGACAGCAGGGAGCCGTAAATCCCGCCATTGGTGATGGAGAAGGTGCCGCCAGCCAGATCATCAATCTTGAGCGTGCCTTCCCGCGCGGCTTTACCAAAGCCTGCAATGGTTTTTTCAATTTCCGCATAGTTCAGCGTGTCGGCATTTTTGATCACCGGCACGACCAGCCCGTTGGGGCCACCCACGGCAATCCCGAGATTGACGAAGTCGCGATAAATCACGTCATCGCCGTCAATTTCAGCGTTAATCGCCGGGAATTCCTTCAGTGCGGCAATCACAGCGCGGGAGAAGATGGACATAAAGCCCAGCTTCACACCATGCTTTTTCACAAATGCGTCCTGATATTCCTTCCGCAGCGCCATAGCTTCGGACAGATCAACCTCGTTAAAGGTCGTCAGGATGGCAGCGGTATTCTGCGCGTCTTTCAGGCGGCGGGCGATGGTGCGGCGCAGGCGCGTCATCTTCACGCGTTCTTCACGCGGGTCATCATTACGGGCAGGTTTGGGGGCGGCAGGGGCCTGAGCCACCGGTGGCTGGGACAGGAAGCCCAGAACATCGCCTTTGGTAATCCGGCCATCTTTCCCCGTGCCAGAACCAACCTGTTCTGCGCTCAGGCCGTTTTCCGCCATGATTTTGCGGGCTGCAGGCAGGGCAGCCGCAGCATCGACGGACGGCGCAGCCGCCGGAGCCGCTTTGGCAGCAGGGGCAGGAGCAGCCGGAGCTGCGGCAGGGGCTTCTTTCTTTTCAGCCGGGGCTGCCTTGGTCGCCGGTTTTGCAGCACCAGCGCCACCGGGCTCCAGTGTGGTCAGCAGGGCGCCAACTTCCACTTCATCCCCCACCTTGGCCACTTCCGCGCCCAGCACACCCGCCTGCGGTGCCGGAACTTCCACGCTCACCTTGTCGGTTTCAAGCTCAACAATCGGCTCATCAGCGGCCACGGTATCTCCGGCTTTTTTCAGCCATTTTGCCACCGTGGCGGTTGTTACGCTTTCACCCAGTGTCGGCACCTTGATTTCGACTGACATCCTATATCCCCATTTCCTTCAAACACTCCCCGGCAGAAACGTCTCTTTTTGCAGATCTGCCGGGCTGTCATGCCTGCCATTTCCGGGCAGGCGGTCTTTTCAGATGGTCTGTTTTCAGTCCGTTTTCTTCAAACCCAAGGCCCTTTCCACAAGGTTCGCCTGCTCTGCCGCATGGATGCGCGCCAGACCTGTTGCCGGGCTGGCAGCCGCGGCACGGCCCACATAACGCGGGCGACCCGCCTTATGCTGCGCGGCCTGAAGCGCATTTTCAATCCGGCGATCAACAAAATGCCACGCCCCACCATTTTCCGTTTCTTCCTGGCACCAGATCACCTCGGCTTCAGGATAACGCTTCAGCTCGGCGGCAAGGGCTGCTTCCGGGAACGGGTAGAGTTGTTCCAGACGCAGGATGGCAACGTCCTTCAGCGTGTTTTCCCGGCGTGCGGGCAGCAGATCATAATAGACCTTGCCAGAGCAGATCACGACGCGCCTGATCTGCGCATCAGCCACCAGACCATCGTCCTGCGGGTCATTCACATCCGCCAGCACCGGCTGGAAGCGTGTCCCCGGCCCGAAGTCGGACAGGGCGGAAATGGCCAGCTTGTGGCGGAGCAGAGATTTCGGCTCCATCACAATCAGCGGTTTACGGTAATCCAGCTTCAACTGGCGGCGCAGCGCATGGAAGTAGTTGGCCGGGGTTGTGATGTTGCACACAAACATATTGTCTTCAGCGCAAAGCTGGAGATACCGCTCAAGCCGTGCGGAAGAATGTTCCGGCCCCTGCCCTTCGTACCCATGCGGCAGCAGCATGACCAGACCGGACATACGCAGCCATTTGGTTTCACCCGAGGCAATAAACTGGTCGATAATCACCTGTGCACAGTTGGCAAAGTCACCAAACTGCGCTTCCCACAGCACCAGCGTTTTGGGGTTGCGCAGGGAGTAGCCATACTCAAAACCCAGCACGCCATATTCTGAAAGGAATGAGTTCCAGATTTCAATTTTGGCCTGCTCACCGTCAATATGGTTCAGCGGTGTGAAGGGGGTCTGGTTGGTCTGGTCGATCAGTGTTGCATGACGCTGGCTGAACGTGCCGCGCTGGCAATCTTCACCAGACAGACGCACACGGTGTTTTTCCAGCAGCAGAGAGCCAAAGCCCAGAGCCTCACCCGTCGCCCAGTCAAACCCTTCCCCGGAGGAGAACATCCCGGCTTTTGCCTTAAGCTGACGTGCGATTTTGGAATTGAGGTCAAAATCACCCGGAACCTGCGTGATAGCAGAACCGATTTTCTGGAGCGTTTCAACCGCCACACCCGTTTCCGGATAAGCAGATTCCACTTTACCAGTTGTGGGGGCAATCAGTCCGGCCCAGCCGCCTTCAAGCCAGTCCGCCTTGTTCACCTTATAGGATTGTGCGGCCTTGTAGTCTTCATCCAGTTTCTGGAAGAAGGCATCCCACTGGCTCTTCACATCCTCATCTGTCACAACACCAGCCTGCACAAGGCGTTTTGCATAAAGCGTATGCGGCGTTTCATGCTCGGCAATGGCTTTATACATCACGGGCTGCGTGAAGGCAGGTTCATCCGTTTCATTGTGCCCGTGGCGACGGTAGCAGACGATATCCAGCACGATGTCACTGGCAAAAGCCTGCCGGTAATCCTGCGCCAGACGAGAGACGTAGATCACCGCCTCGGCATCATCACCGTTGACATGCAGGACCGGGGCTTCAATCGCTTTAGCAACGTCCGTGCCGTAAATGCCGGAATGGCCGTTTTTCGGGTCCGTCGTGAAGCCGACCTGATTGTTCACCACCATATGGATGGTGCCGCCCGTGCGGTAACCGGGAAGCTGGGACATAGAGAGTGTTTCATACACCACCCCTTGCCCCGCAAACGCGGCATCACCGTGGATGACAATACCCATATGGCTCCCGCGGGTTTCCGTATCCCCGCTATCATCCTGAATGGCGCGCACCTTGCCGCACACCACAGGGTCCACTGCTTCCAGATGGGACGGGTTAGGTTGCAGGGAGATATGCACGGACTTGCCGCCCACTTCCACATCCGTGGAGGAGCCGAGATGGTATTTCACATCCCCTGAACCCGCCACATCATCCGGCTTGAAAGATCCACCGGCAAATTCATTGAAGATCGCCACATAGGGTTTGCGGACCACGTTCACCAGCGTGTTCAGACGCCCGCGATGCGCCATGCCGATGGTAACAGAAGTGACGCCCTGTGCAGCGGCCTGATCAATAATGGCGTGCAGGGAGGGAATGGAAATTTCCCCGCCCTCAAGGCCAAAGCGCTTCGCGCCGACGTAGCGTTTCTGGCAGAAAGATTCAAAACCTTCGGCTTCCGTTAGGTTTTTCAGGATGGCTTTCTGCTCATCCACCGTCACGGTCTGGCGCCACTGGTCGCCTTCCAGACGGTTGCGGAGCCAGTCGCGCTGTTCGGCATTGCGGGCATACACATATTCCGCGCCGATTGTGTCGCAATAGACGGCCCGGAGCGCCTCCACCACTTCACTGACTTTAGCCGTGGTGCGGCCTTTCAGAAGCGGAGCCATGAGGGAACCGATATAAACTTCGCGGCCCAGATCTTTCTGCGCGAAACCGTAGGTCGCGGGGTCCAGTTCCGGTGTGGTGTGCGGCACGCGCAGGCCCAGCGGGTCCAGCCGGGCTTCCTGATGCCCGTAAACGCGGAAGGCACGAATCAGCCGGGCAATGGCCAGACTGTCCGTTGCGGCCAGTCCGCCTGCGGCACTCCCTGCTCCGCCTTTGGCCGGAGCAGCAGGCTCTTCCCCCGTGATGATGGACGGGCGTGGCGCCCAGGAGGCCCCCACCGCGTCTTTCAGCACTGCGGCTTCATCATCATCCAGAGAGCCAAAAAGCGTATCGAATGAGGGGTCAACGCTTTTGGGGTCCTGCGCCCAGCGGGCATACAGGTCCGCCAGATACGCGATATTTGCTCCGTTGAGCGCGGTTGTCAGCACGTCTGAAGCTGCCATGATCAGAGTCCTCCCTGCTGCCGGGCAAGCCCGTTCTGGCAGCCAGCGGTTGTGTTAGTCCCGAACGTAAGCCGGATCATTGTTCTTTCACCCTGCGCTGTGGCGCAGGGTGCCCTGCCCGCATAGTCTGAATTCCGTGAGGCTGGAGGCGTTCCCGCCCTCAGCCGCTCTGATGATTTTGCTAGACCGCGCCAGAAGCGCCGACAAGAGAGCCGGCTGTCACGGTGTGGAGAGGCGGTGCGCGGCCTGCGCGGCAGCGGCTCCACGGGCCAGCCAGCTTTCACTTCCCATCTCAGCGAGGCGTGATGCCGTACGGGCAAATGCGTCCGACCCTTCCCCGGTGGTAAAAAGCTGGTCAGGGACCGCCGCGGCTGAGGCAAAAAGCAGGTTTCCGTTATCGTAGAGCGCATCCACAAGGGTGATAAACCGGCGGGCAAGATTGGCTTCATCCTGCCCCATGCAGGGAATTGCCTCGATAATGACCACCGGGAAGCGCCGGGCCAGCGCCAGATAATCATTCGGGCCGCGCGGCGTGCCACACAAAGATTTGAAATCGAACCGTGCAACGGAACCGGCGGCCTGATCCACCTCAAACGTGCGTCCACTGAATTCCAGCGTCACCGGAGCAGCCTCCTGCCCCTCCGCATAGCGGGCAAAAATGCTGTCCAGTCTGGCCCGAGCCTGTGCATCTGCGGGAACCAGCCATGTCTCCCGGTCCTGCTGCCGCCCACGCCGGTAATCCCGCGGGGAGTCCAGTTCCACCGTATCCAGCTCACGCCGGATGATGGCGATAAACGGTTTAAAGGCATCCGCGCCGGGGCGGTTCTGGAAGAGTTCCCCCGGCTCGGTATTGGAGGTGGAGACAATCACCACCCCCTGCGCGAACAGGGCCTCAAACAGCCGCCCCAGAATCATGGCGTCCGCAATGTCATTGACCTGAAATTCATCAAAGCACAGCAACTGCGCGCGCGCCGCAATAGCCGCTGCCAGCGGCGGGATGGGGTCCGCCATGCCGGGGTTGGCGGCTTTCAGCGCGTGCAATTTCTGATGCACATCCTGCATGAAGCGCAGGAAGTGGATGCGCTCCTTTTTCTGGACAGGCGCGCAACTGAAAAACAGGTCCATCACCATGGTTTTGCCACGGCCAACCCGCCCGACAATATAAAGCCCGCGCGGACGCGGCGGCGGAGCCTGCGGCTTCAGCCTGCGTGCAAGCCCCGCCAGCAGGCCACCTTTTGCAGGGGCAGCCGGGGGTGGCATGGTGGCCAGCTCACGCCAGAGCTGGTCCAGCCGCTCCACCACGCGGGCCTGATCGGGGTCACTATTCAGCTCACCGGAAGCAATCCGCTCCCGATAAAGAGCCAGAGGTCCCCGCCCGGTGAAAGACGAGGCCTCGTCCTTATTGATATACGTCATAACTATAGGCGGATAGCTGGGAGATATCCCTCTCCGCAAGGGGAAGACGCTCTCGTAACTGTGTCGTGACAGACTCCGGGCGGCAGGCGGCACTCTTGCTCAGCCTTTTTCCAATCAGGAGCAGGACTTATGGACTGGAATGCTTACCGCACTCACCTGGGCGCAAACACGAAAGTGTTCGCCCAGCTTTCCCCCAACACGTTGCAGGGGTTGCAGACTCTTGAAACCGTGCCCGCTGCCAACAAACATCTGGACGCCAAAACACGGGAACTGATCGCGTTGGCCGTGGCCGTTACCACACGATGCGATGGCTGCATTTCCGTCCATACCGTTGCCGCCAAAAAAGCCGGAGCGACAAAGGAAGAAATTGCAGAAGCCCTTGGCGTGGCGGTTGCCCTCAATGCCGGTGCGGCTCTGGTCTATTCCACCCGTGTGCTGGATGCGTTTGAAAATCAGCCCTCCTAATCCCCTCTTTTTACGCAAAGAGTATAAGGCCACCTAGCCCGGCTGGTTTATTCCTCCGGGGCCAGCGGCAGAGTGGGCATGCCGTGGCCGCCGGGCTTCATGACCCACAGGCGTGCGCCCCGCACCGCGCGGTCTGACACAACGCGCACGCCTTCAGGCCCCAGAAAGAGAGCCTGCGCCCCGTCCCGCCACGCCGTAAAACGATCAAGACCACGCACACCGGGGCAGGACTGGCGCAAGGGCGCTGCGCTGATAACCAGATCCATCCCCGCGCACAGCGAGTCGGGCAAGAGTGTCATGCCATCTGATCTATCCCTTACCCGGAGCAGCACGGCGCGGCCTTTCAGGGTCAGCAGGCAGACATCAGGCTCTCCATCCTGCCCGCACGCCAGCGCGCCATCCGGTGTTGCGTCTCCCTCCGCCGGAAAAGGCTGCATGGGCAACGCGAACGCCTGCTGCCATGCGGCGCGAACCAGATACGCATCCCGCGACTGCCCGCCAACCAGCACCTGACGCCCGTCCCGCACCGCCATCAGCCCCCCATCCGGACTGATAAGCAGATCCGGCTGCGTCACCAGACAGGGGGACAGCACCCCCAGCAACATGGGTACCAACCCGGCCAGCCGCCAGACGGGCCGCCACAGGCACAGCCAGCACAGCCCGAGCAGCACCGCAGCCAGCCCCCAGCCGGGCATGGACGGCACAGCGACGCGGGCAGCGGGCCAGTGCGCAATAGAATGTGCCCCGGCCAGAACAGCCTGAATCCCCCAGCCCATCAGGTGCAGCGGCACCGCATCCAGATGCAGGGGCATGAGCCCCAGCGCCAGCAGACCCATCGGCATGATCCAGAGCGCCATCACCGGCACGGCCACCAGATTGGCGAGAATAAAAAACGGCTGCACCTCCCCAAAATGGGCCATGACAACAGGGAGCGTTGCAAGGCCAGCCAGCAGACTGGTCAGCGTCAGGGTTGTCAGATGCAGCGCCAGCCAGCGCCCGAAACCGCGCTTTTCTTCCCGAAAACGGGAAAGATACGGGCGCGCCACCTCATACCCCGCGATCAGTGCCATCACGGCGGCAAAAGACATCTGGAACGCCACCCCCAGCACAGCCTGCGGCGTACCCAGCAGCACAACAGCCGCCGCCAGCGCCAGACCGCGCATGGACACAGCACGCCGCCCCGCCACAAGCCCCAGCACAACCACCCCCGCCATCATCAGGCTGCGCAGGGCGGGCAGATGCAGGCCCGTCAGTGCCACATAGGCCGCGCCCCCTAACAGAGCGAGCAGGGCCGCAATCTCCTTGCATGGCCAGCGCAACGCCGCCCACATCCATACGGAAAGACTGAGGCGGACCACCGCCATCAGCACCCCAAGCACAATCCCCAGATGCAGTCCGGCTACAGCCAGCAGATGCGCCAGCCCGGAGGCTGCAAAATCCTCCCGCACAGCACGCGGCACGGAGGCCCCCTCACCCGTCAGCACCGTAGAGGCCACAGTGCCCGCAGCACCCGGCAGAACCTGCCTGATCCGCGCATCAATCCGCTCCCGCAGCGGCTCCAGCCTTATGGAAAACCCTCGTTGAGGCGCGGCACAGATTACCAGACCATCCTGCCCCTCAGCTTCCAGCCCCGGAGTACTTTCATCGGCAGGCTCCACAGAGTCGGGCGTCCTGCTCTGCGCCGTCAGACCTCCATTCCCCACAGCGGCATGAAAAGGTACCCCATGTGAACACGCTACCGGCTGCACCACCCCGAGCGCCCGCCCGGACCCGGCGCTGCCTGCAAACCAAGCCTCACGCTGCACATCCCGCCCGCCGGGAAATGCCGGAAACGGCGGAGGCCTCAGCAAAGCCCGCACCTGCACCGCATTTCCGGGCACAAGGCGCTCAGAATCGTCCGGGCGCAGGGTGATGCTGAGTGTGCGTTGCAGAGGCCGCATGCCCTGATCCAGCGGGGTGGCGAATCTGGCCCCGGCCAGCACCAGCCGCCGCGCACCGGCAGAATCGTCTGCGCCACGCGGCGGCAGGACTGTGACGGACTGCACCGTGCCCGACACCACAACCGCCCGGCGCGGCAATTCCGGCATGGGCGGCTGGCGGTGGGCCGCACTCCATGCGGACACAAAGCCGAGCGCCAGAGCCATACAGGCTCCGCCTGCTAGCCGCCCCCAGACAGACAACCAGCCGACAGCCAGAAGAACCGCCCCCAGCACAAGCACGATCAGCGGCAGTCCCACGCCCCAGACCGCCCCCGGCTCCTGCGGCAGCAGAAAGTAGGCCAGCACGCCAAGCGCCATGCCGACCGGCCCCCACAGCACCAGCCGCCGTTGCTCCGAAAGAAGAGCAGCCGTCAGGAAGGACATATGGCTCCCCGCGTGTGTGCGTGATAAGGATGCGCCCCATGACGACGATCCGCACACGCTTTGCCCCGAGTCCGACCGGCCTGCTGCATATCGGCAACGCCCGCGCGGCCCTGTTCAACTTTCTTTTTGCCCGTCATCACGGCGGCGAGTTCCTCCTGCGCATTGAGGATACCGACCGTGAGCGGTCCACCCAACAGGCTGTCGATGTTATTTTCGACGGACTGGCCTGGATGGGCATTACGGCAGATGAAACGCCTGTTTTCCAGTCCACCCGGCAACCGCGCCATACGGAAGTCGCGCTGGAACTGCTGGAAAAAGGTCTGGCCTACAAGTGCTACTGCACGCCTGAAGAACTCAAACAGATGCGTGAAGACGCAATGGCAAACGGCAAGCCGCCCCGTTACAACGGGATGTGGCGTGACCGTGACCCATCGGAAGCGCCTGCTGGCGCGCCCTATGCCGTCCGCATCAAAGCCCCGCGTGAGGGCGAAACGGTTATTGAAGATCTGGTACAGGGCGAAGTCCGCGTCGCCAATGCTGAACTCGATGATATGATCATCCTCCGCTCCGACGGTACTCCCACCTACCAGCACGCCGTGGTGGTGGATGACCATGATATGGACATCACCCACGTTATCCGCGGTGATGACCACCTGACCAACACCTTCCGTCAGGCCATGATCTACCGTGCGATGGGCTGGGACCTGCCGCGCTTTGCGCATCTGCCGCTCATCCACGGGCCGGATGGCGCCAAACTGTCCAAACGGCACGGCGCGCAGTCCGTGGTGGAATTCCGGGATGAAGGCTATCTGCCGGAAGCCCTGTGCAATTACCTGCTGCGTCTGGGCTGGGGCCACGGCGATGCGGAAATCCTGTCCCGCGAAGAGCAGATCAACCTGTTTGATCTGGACGGTGTCGGCCGCTCCCCGTCCCGCATGGATTACGCCAAACTGCTGCACATCAACGCCGTGTGGCTGCGTCAGGCGGATGATGAACGCCTGACAAACGACGTCATGGACCGCCTGAAAGCCGTTGAGGGTGTCAGCACGGATGATACCGTCCGCGCCCGCGTTCTGGCGCTGATGCCCGGCCTGAAGGAACGCGCCCGCACACTGGTGGAACTGACGGAAAGCGCTGCCTTCCTCGGTCGCCATGTGCCGCTGACCTTTAACGCCAAGGCAGAAAAAATCCTGACACCGGAAGCCCGCACTCTTCTGGACGGTCTGGCGCGCGACCTGGCTGCGGTGGAAGACTTCACGCCGGAAAATATTGATGCTGCCCTGCGCCGCTTTGCGGAAGCTGGTGAGCACAAGCTCGGGCAGGTTGCTCAGCCGCTGCGTGCGGCCGTTACAGGCTCCAACACCTCTCCGGGGATTGACGCCACGCTGGCGGCTCTGGGGAAAGATGAAACCCTCGCCCGCATCGGAGCCGTGCTGCATGGCTAGCTTTTCAGGCCGGCACTCCCGGCATCTGCTCGGTCTGCAAGGCATGACGCCAGACCAGATTGAGCCGCTGCTTGATCTGGCCGAAAGCTACGCCCTGCTCAACCGCTCCCGCAAGGTGCCAAGAGACGTGCTGCGGGGCCGGACGCTGATCAACCTCTTTTTTGAGGACAGCACCCGGACCCGCACCTCTTTTGAACTGGCAGGCAAGCGTCTGGGCGCGGATGTAATCAACATGTCCGTCGCTCAGTCCTCCGTAAACAAGGGGGAAACCCTGCTGGATACGGCGGCCACGCTCAACGCCATGCAGGCCGATCTGCTGGTGGTGCGCCATTCCCAGTCCGGCGCGCCTGCCTTGCTGGCACAGAAGGTGGAAGCCTGTGTGGTCAATGCGGGCGATGGCACGCATGAACACCCGACACAGGCGCTGCTGGACGCCCTGACCATCCGCCGCCATTGCGGCCGGTTTGCGGGGCTGACGGTCGCGATTTGCGGGGATGTTGCCCATTCTCGCGTGGCACGCTCTGATATTCACCTCCTTACTACCATGGGTTGCAAGGTTCGCGTCGTGGGGCCACCGACACTCGTGCCGGGTGGCTTTAAAAGCCTTGGCGTGGAGGTGTTCCACACTATGGAAGAAGGTCTGCGCGGGGTGGATGTGGTGATGATGCTGCGCCTGCAACGCGAGCGTATGTCCTCCGGGCAGATCCCCAGTGCACGGGAATATTTCCGTTTTTACGGGCTGGACCAGCGGCGGCTGGCTCTGGCGAACAAGGACGCGCTGGTCATGCACCCCGGCCCGATGAATCGCGGCGTGGAAATTGACAGTCTGGTAGCCGATTCTGACCAGAGCGTGATTCAGGAACAGGTTGAAATGGGCGTGGCCGTTCGCATGGCTGTGCTGGATCGGCTGACCCGCAGCAGGCATTCCGCATGAGCACTCTTCTTTTTGATAATGTCCGCCTGATTGATCCGGCCTCCGGGCTGGACCAGCCGGGCCGCCTGCTGGTGCGCAATGGCGAGATTGCAGGCACCGACAAAGCCGGAGCCGAAGGCGCACCAGACGGCGCTGAAATTATTGACGGTCAGGGCGCGGTGCTGTGCCCCGGCCTTGTTGATATGCGCGTGGAAATTGGTGAGCCGGGGCACGAATATCGGGAAACGATTGCCTCTGCCGCTCGTGCAGCCTCCGCCGGTGGCATTACCACCATTGCGGTGCTGCCCACCTGTGAACCCGCGATTGATAACCCTGCTCTGGTCCGCCTGCTGCGCACGCGCGGGGAGGAAACCGGTGCCATTTCCATCCTGCCTTACGGCGCGCTGACAAAAGGCTGCAAAGGGCAGGAACTGGCTGAAATCGGCCTGCTGCATGAAGCCGGCGCCGTGGCTTTTACGGATGGCGCCCGCGCGATTGACCCCGCCCGCCTGATGCGTCTGGCACTCGCCTATGCGGGCGGCTTCGGCGCGATGATTGTCCAGCACCCGGAAGACCCCTCTCTGGCTGGCTCCGGCTGCGCCACGGCAGGGGAACTGGCGACCCGCATGGGCCTGCCGGGTATTCCGCCCGTCGCGGAAGCCATCATGATTGCGCGCGATATTCGTCTGGCGGAACTCACCGGCGGCCGCCTGCATTTTGGGCATGTCTCCACAGGGGAAGGCGTTGCGCTGATCCGGCAGGCCAAGGCGCGGGGGCTGAATGTCACGTGTGACACTGCTCCGCATTATTTTGACCTGAACGAAAACGCGATCGGCGATTTCCGCACCTACGCCAAATTCTCCCCGCCTCTGCGTGCGGAAGAGGATCGTCTGGCGCTCTGCGCGGCGCTGGCCGATGGCACGATTGACGCCATTGCCTCCGACCACCTGCCGCGTGATGCGGACGACAAACGCCTGCCCTTCGCACAGGCCGCCACGGGAGGCACGGGCATGGTCACGCTGCTGGGCGTCACGCTGGCGCGGGTGCATGACGGCACGCTTACCCTGCCGCTGGCGCTGGCCTTGCTGACGCACAAACCCGCAGCACTGCTGGGCACTACCAGCGGTACACTGGCAACCGGGGCGGCAGCGGACCTTTGCCTGTTTGCACCGGACCAGAGCTGGCTGGTGCAGGCTGGCAAACTGCCGGGCCGGGCCCAGAACACGCCGTTTGATGGCCGCCCGCTGGAAGGCCGTGTGCTGGGCACATGGAAAGGCGGCCGCCGCGTTTACGGAGCCGTAGCAGCATGATGTCCGACCTGCCCTCCTATGCGCTGTGGCTTCTCGCGGCCATGGCCTTCATGGGGTACGTGCTGGGCAGCGTGCCGTTCGGCCTGATCCTGACCAATATGGCCGGGGTGGGAGATCTGCGGAAAATCGGCTCCGGCAATATTGGCGCAACCAATGTGCTGCGCACGGGCCGGAAAGATCTGGCTGCCGCCACGCTCGGGCTGGATGCCGCCAAAGGTGCGCTGGCGGTCGTCATTGCATGGATCATGACGCCGCCGGACTTTTCCGACCGGATTCTGGCCGTCACGGCTCTGGCTGTGGTGGTCGGACATTGCTACCCGATTTTTCTCGGCTTTAAAGGCGGCAAAGGGGTTGCAACCGGGCTGGGGGCTCTGCTGGCGCTCTCGCCCATCACCGGGCTTATCGGCTGTACCGCATGGCTGGGTGTAGCCAAGCTCACACGTATTTCCTCCGCCGGAGCACTGGCTGCCTTTCTCATTATGCCGTTTGTAACACTGGCGCTTTACGGCTTCAGCTTTCAGGCATCCGGCAAACCGATGGCCGTGCTGCTGATCAGCCTGCTGGTGCTCATGCGGCACAGCGCCAATATCGGCCGTATTCTGAACGGCACAGAACCACGGGTTCCTCCCAAACAAAAATGAACACGCTTGTCGCCTGCCTGCGTCTGGCCCGCACCGAGTCTGTGGGGCCACGCACATGGCGGCGGCTGCTGAGCCAGTATCATTCAGCCGAGGCCGCACTGGATGCCCTCCCCCGCCTGCCCCAGCGCGGGCGGGAGCCGCTGGTTATTCCCTCACGGGACAGTATCCTGAGGGAAATTGAGGCCACCCTGCGTATGGGCGGCCATATTCTTACGTTGCTCGATGCAGATTATCCGTTTCTGCTAAAGGAAATTCCGGATGCGCCGCCCGTTCTCAGCGTGCTGGGGGATGTTGCGGCCCTGAGCCTCCCCGGTATCGGGCTGATTGGCGCGCGCAATGCCTCTTCTTCCGGCCTGCGGCTGGCGGAAAGTCTGGCGACGGAACTGGTAGAAGCCGGTTTATCCGTTGTCTCCGGGCTGGCCCGCGGGATCGACACCGCCGCCCACAAAGGTGCCCTCCACCGCAAAGGCCTGACCATTGCAGCCATTGCCGGGGGGCTGGATAAACCCTACCCGCTGCAAAATGCGCATCTTCAGGCCGAAATTGCCGAAAAAGGCGCTGTGATAACGGAAGCCCCGCTCGGCACGGCTCCGCTCAACCGCCATTTCCCACGCCGCAACCGACTGATTGCCGGGCTGACACTGGGCTGTGTTGTGGTGGAAGCAGCCCCAAAATCCGGCACTCTTATTACGGCCCGGCTGGTGGGCGACTATGGGCGGGAACTCTTTGCTGTCCCCGGCTCTCCGCTGGACCCGCGCTGCCGGGGGAGTAATGACCTGCTGCGCAACGGGGCGGTACTGACGGAAAGTGTGGCGGATATTCTGCCCCACCTGCCTCCTGTTCTGCCGGAACAGCCAGTCAGCACCCACGTTGCGCCGCACTCTGCGCCGGAACCCGTTTTGCAGCGCCGTCCAGAGGACTCGCAGGCGCGACACCCTTCTTTTTCCTTCACTCCGTCTGATTTTCCTGAAACGGGAGGCCGAACGGACAAGACCGCAGCCACATTTGCACCCCCTTCTAAAAGCCGAAAATCCCCGCAAAACGGCGCTTTTCTGCCCTTGCAGGCTACTCTCCCCCCGCCCATACGTGCCGCCTCCACCCCTGCTTCTGTCATAACAGAACCGCCCCCACCTCTCGCAGAAACGTGTGAGGCTGTGCGGGAAAAAGTGCTTGATCTGCTCTCCTTTACGCCCATAGCGGTTGACGATCTGGTTAGGCGCTGCCAGTTCTCAGCTTCCGCCGTCTTGACCGTGCTCACGGAACTTGAGCTGTCTGGCAGTCTGGACTCACTCCCCGGTGGGCGTGTTGTTCGTGCCGCCAGTCATGGCGAAAACGGCTGAGTCTCGATGTAGCTTCCGGCAGGTCGGAGAGAGTATGACTGACGTTGTGGTGGTCGAATCGCCCGCAAAAGCGAAAACGATCAACAAATATCTGGGCAATGACTACACGGTGCTGGCCTCCTTCGGCCACGTGCGCGATCTGCCACCCAAAGACGGGTCTGTGCGCCCGGACGAAGATTTTGCCATGTCCTGGCAGGCCGATGAGCGGGGCAACAAGCAGGTTGCTGCCATCATCAAGGCTCTGAAGGGCGCTAAAACACTTTATCTGGCCACTGACCCGGACCGTGAGGGGGAAGCGATTTCCTGGCACGTCCGCGCCATGCTGGAAGAGAAAAAGGCGCTGAAGGGGGTGGACGTCCAGCGCGTCACCTTCAACGAGATCACCAAAAGCGCCATCAAGACGGCCATGGCGCACCCGCGTGACCTCGATATGCCGCTGATTGAGGCGTATCTGGCCCGCCGTGCGCTGGATTATCTGGTGGGCTTCACGCTCTCCCCTGTTCTGTGGCGCAAGCTGCCCGGCTCCCGGAGTGCTGGCCGCGTGCAGTCCGTCGCCCTGCGGCTGATCTGTGAGCGGGAAGCGGAAATTGAAGTCTTCAAACCGCGTGAATACTGGACGGTGCAGGCAGCCCTCGCCACCCCCTCCGGCGCGCCGTTTACCGCCCGCCTCACGCATCTGAATGGCAAGAAGCTCGACCAGTTTGACCTGAGTAACGAGGAACAGGCCGCAGCCGCCAAAAAAGCGGTGGAAGCGGAAAACCTCGCTGTTCAGTCAGTCGAGCGCCGCAAGGTGCGCCGCAACCCGCAGCCGCCGTTCACCACCTCCACCCTCCAGCAGGAAGCCTCCCGCAAGCTGGGCATGGGGGCACAGGTCACCATGCGCACCGCGCAGCAGCTTTATGAAGGTATTGATCTGGGCGGAGAGACCGTAGGTCTCATTACCTATATGCGAACGGACGGCGTGCAGATGGCCAAAGAGGCCATGTTCGCAATCCGGGGCCATATCGGCCAGCATATTGGCGAGGACTATGTGCCCGCCCAGCCGCGTTTCTACAGCTCCAAAGCCAAGAACGCGCAGGAAGCGCATGAGGCCATCCGCCCGACGGATGTATCCCGCACGCCCTCTTCCGTGGCGTCCCACCTGACGCCGGATCAGCGCCGCCTGTATGAGCTGGTGTGGAAGCGCGCCGTGGCCAGCCAGATGGAATCCGCAGCACTGGATCAGGTTGCAGTGGATATTGCAGGCCCCTCCGGCCAGACCGTGCTGCGCGCCAATGGCTCCATCATCACCTTTGACGGCTTCCTGCGCCTCTATACGGAAGGCCGGGACGATAGCGACAAACCTGCGGATGATGACTCCCGCATGTTGCCGCCCATGAAGGAAAAGGACCCGCTGAAGCGTGAAAGCGTTGCCGCGGACCAGCACTTCACGCAGCCGCCGCCGCGCTTTTCGGAAGCCTCGCTGGTAAAAAAGATGGAAGAAATCGGCATTGGCCGCCCTTCCACCTACGCGTCTATTCTGACCGTGCTGCGGGACCGCAATTACGTCACGCTGGAAAACCGCCGCTTCATCCCCGAAGCACGCGGGCGTCTGGTCACGGCCTTCCTTGTCTCATTCTTTGAGCAGTATGTCGACACCACGTTCACCGCCAGCCTTGAAGAACTGCTGGACGATATTTCCGATGGCCGGGCCGAGTGGAAACACGTTCTGGCCAACTTCTGGAATGCGTTCTCCAAAGCGGTTGCCGATACCAAAGACCTGACAATCACCGATGTTCTGAACGCGCTGGACAAAGACCTCGGGCCGTTCTTCTTCCCGCCGCGTGATGACGGGTCTGACCCGCGCCACTGCACCGCCTGCGGCACGGGGCGGCTCGGCCTCAAACTCGGCCGTTACGGCGCATTTATCGGCTGCTCCAACTATCCGGAATGTTCCTTCACCCGCCGCCTGTCCTCCGACAGTGCGGAAGAAGGAGAGGGCGCGGCGCTGAAAGACGGCATGCGTGTTCTGGGCCAGCATCCGGAGACCGGGGAAGATATTACCGTGCGGCAGGGGCCCTATGGCCTGTATGTGCAGCAGGGTGAGCCGGACCAGGCAGACAAGAAAGCCAAACCCAAGCGCGCCTCCCTGCCCAAAGGGATGGACGGGGAAGCCATTACGCTGGATCAGGCTGTCGGTCTGCTCTCGCTCCCCCGCCTTGTCGGCCTGCATCCGGAGAGCGGGGAACCGATTGAAGCCGGTCTGGGCCGGTTTGGCCCCTATGTAAAAATGGGGGCGATCTACGGGTCTCTCGATAAGGACGATGATGTTCTGAACATCGGGTTGAACCGGGCGGTCGATGCGCTGGCCAAAAAGCTGGCCTCCATCCGCTCAATGGGCGCGCACCCCAAAGACGGGGAACCCGTCATGATCCGCAAAGGCCGCTTTGGCCCCTATGCGCAGCATGGCAACATGGTCGCTACCCTGCCGCGTGGCACGGATATGAATGAAGTCACGCTGGATGAAGCTGTGGCTCTGCTGGCTGAAAAGGGCAAACCTCTGAAAGCCAAAGCGGGTGCGGCCAAAAAGAAGACCACGACCAAAACCGCTGCTAAAAAGACCGCAACCAAGGCCGAGGCAGAGCCTAAAAAAGCCACCAAAAAGGCTGCGACCAAGACCACGACGACCGCTAAAAAAACAACCACCCGTAAAACAGCCGCCAAAAAAAGCACGGCTGAAGACGGGGCTGAGGCTCCGGCCAAAAAGCCAGCGGCACGGAAGAAAAAGGCGGACTGACCCGTGCAGAAAAGATCGGGGGCCGCAGCTCTGCCTGACCCTGCGGCCCTCCGGACTTTTCTGGAAGCAGACCGCACCCCTGTCTCTCCTCCGGATATCCTGCGGGCCTTCGGCCTGCCAGCGCACCTGAAAGCCGCTCTGCGGACCCATCTGCACGCCATGGCCGTTGCGGGGGATCTGGCTTTGCTGCCGCCCGGCAGGCTGAAAGGCGTCACGGGCCTGCCCGAGACGGCCCGCGCCATCGTCACCCGTATAGGCCGCGCTGGCCTGCCTCTGGCCCATCTGCCGGATGACCCAGCAGGCAGCACGGTCGCCCTCGTGACCACGCATCTTGACGGACACCTGATTCTCCCCGGTGATGCGCTGATCCTCCGGCTACGCCCCGCCGCAGGCCGCACCCGGCGGGAAGGTCGCCCAATCCGGCTGCTCTCCACAGCGCCCCGCCAGATTGCCGCTGTTTTTCAGACCGCGCCTGACCGGCTGATCCCGTGTGACCGCAGACTGACTTTTGTGCTGGACATTGCACCCGACGCAGCCGCCCCGCACGCTGTAGCGGATGATGTTGTGCTGGCGGACCTGCTCCCCACACAGGACGGCCAGCCGCCGCAGGCCCATATCCGCACGGTTCTGGGTCCGGTCACGGCAGCGGGCATGCCCGCGACCCTCAGCCTGCTGACTCACAACATCCCGACAGAATTTTCAGCAGAAGCAGCGCAAGAGGCACTCCGGGTGGCGCAGCATCCTGCAGAACCTGAAGCCTCTGACGCATCCCGCGCTGTTGCGGGAATGACAGCCCCCGTGAAGCGCACCGACCTCCGCTCCCTGCCGCTTGTCACAATTGATGACGCCACAGCGCAGGACTTTGATGATGCCATCTGGGCAGAGCAGACCCCGGACGGATTTCGGCTGATTATCGCCATTGCGGACGTTGCCCATTATATCGCCCCCGGTTCCGCGCTGGATGCCGAGGCCCGGTTGCGGGGCAATTCAGTCTATCTGCCGGGCCGCGTCGTGCCCATGCTGCCGCCTGCCCTCTCTGCCGGGATCTGCTCCCTCAAACCGGGGGAAGACCGGCTCTGCCTGTTTGCCGACCTTCAGATAACCCCCGCCGGACAGATCCGCGCAAGCACACTGGGCCGGGGCCTTATGCGGAGCGCTGCCCGCCTGACCTATCAGGATGTGCAGCAGGTTCTGGAAAACCATACTGCCACACCAGACCAGCCCGC
>NZ_JACRVR010000013.1:0-72434 GCF_018811975.1 Acetobacter sp. P1H12_c
CCCCCACACCAGACCCCGCCACACTCCACCCCGCCTGCCCATTCCAGACCTCGCCGCATCCCACCACCCACTACCCACCACCAAAGGACGCCCCATGGCAAAACACAGCCCCAAAAATCGCCGCGCCACACGCTCTCCCGTCCCAAACCTCACCCCTGAAAACGGCCCCACGCCCGAACGCAGCACCCGCTCGGAATTTGTCGGCACAGCCCCCACCCGTGTTCTGCGCACCGTGCAGGCGCTGCTTCAGGCCGGGGACATTACGCAACCTGCCGCCGATGCCGCGGAACGCTGGTATCGGGATTATGTTTTTGGCTACTGCGATTATGTGGAGTTTTCAGACCAGCACCGCCCCGGCACACTCACCCGGCATGATGCTGTGTCATGGCAACTGGTCCGCGCCCGCGCGATGGCCCGCGTGACGGACGTGCGGGAGGCGCTGGGCCTGTGCGCGCACCAGCGCCTGCGGATGCTGCTGGTGGATGAACTCTCGTTTCGTGCCATGGGCGAGGCCCTGTTCCCCACCATTTCAGCCGGGTCCTCCCAGCGGAAAATTGCCGCCCAGTGCGCCCTGTTGCTGGAACAGCTCGCCGCGCGGGAGGAGGCCGCCCGTAAGGCCGCCAAAGCCGCCCGCACCACAAAACACAGCCCCGCGCAGAGCACAGACGCCACAGAAGAGGCTTGACGCGCAGGGGTATTTCAGAACAGGGCAGGGGAGACCAGTCCCGCATCAGCAAGGAGCCGCGCAGCATGACCCGAAAACTCTATATCTATGATCACTGCCCGTTCTGCGTGAAAGCAGAGATGATTTTCGGCCTGAAAAACCTTCCCTTCGAGCGCATCATCCTGCTGAATGATGATGAAGCCGGGCCAATCGGCATGGTCGGCCGCAAATCCCTGCCCATTCTGGAAGAAGAGGGCCGGTTCATGCCGGAAAGTATGGATATCGTCACCCATATTGATCAGCAGGGCACCCCCATCCTCACCGGCACGCCCAACCCGACCATCACAGAATGGATCAGCGCGACCAGCAGCGCGGTCTATCGTCTGTTCCTGCCGCGTGCCGCCTGCGCGCCGCTGCCGGAATTCGCCACAACCGCGGCCCGCGCCTATTTCGTGACCAAAAAAGAAGCCTCAACCGGCCCGTTTTTTGAAATCCTGAAAGATAGCACGGCAGAAATCGGCACCCTGAATAAAATGCTGGAAATGCTGGCCCCCTTTATCCGCAGCCCGGAGGCAGTCAACGGCACCCTCTCCACAGATGATATCCATCTGTTTGCTCACCTGCACAGCCTCTCGCTCATTCGCGGTATCGTCTACCCGCCCGCCGTCGAAGCCTACCGCCAGACCCTCTCCCGCCTCTCCGGTGTCAGGCTGTATGACGCGATTGCCGCCTGACCCTCTTTTCTGCGTCAGCTCTCAGGTCACGGCCTCTTTAGTGCCGTGGCCGTTCTGAACGGATCCTCTGTGGCATCGGCTGGAGCGCGTTCTGTAACAGCCGCAGCTTTTCTTCAGCGACGCAAAAGCCGATATCCGCGGCAAACCCCGTTCCCTCAGGGCTGAAACCCGATGTGTCCAGGCAGCTTTGCGTCACCTGCTTCAGCCAGAGCGGATAGGATTGCTCCGTAAGGCCATGCGGCGTGCGCGACGCCAGACGCGGCCTGATCGTGCGGTCAAGATAAACAGTGATATCGGAAACGCAGAGATTTGTCGTGCGCTGGTCAGGGTGGCAGGTCTTAAGCGCTGCATTGATACAGCTTTCTACAGCATCATCAGACGTATAAGGACTATGGATGCACTGGTGCAGAGCCGCCATATCCGCATCCTGCTCACACCGTTTCTCAGCAGGAACAGGCTTATCGTCTGGTAGGTGATGCGGATAAAAAATGCAGTCTGTTAAATGGTCTCTGCTTAAAACAAACCGTAGGGAAACCGGCAGCGTCTTTGCCCCGTCAGACCATATCCCCTGCATCCCGGACGCAGTGTAAAAGCTGAGAGGATCTGCCTTCTCCCGGCTGCCGGATACAAAATGGAGCGTGAAAACCTCCTTATCCTGCCCGGATAAAACAACATGATTACCTGTAACCTGCACAGTCAGAGGAATAATTTTTTGCGCGGAGGCAGAGGAATAATGCGCCTTTGTCGGATGCGTCCAGTTTTCAAGAGTGATAATCATCGCAATCGGTTCTTCCCCGACCGTGCCACTCATTCCCAGATCCTGCGTGGCCGGAGGATTCCCCTCTGCATAAGAAGAGCCCGGCCCCATCATGCAGACCATGAGGAACAGAAAAACGCCACGCAGCACGAAGCCAAAACCCGTCACGGCCTATTTTTCCCGTTCCATAAACCGACCATACACCGTCTCCAGTTCACTCTGATGGTGCCGTGTCAGGGCCTCCAGACAGCCAAAATGCGCTGCCGGGCCGCCTGACCCACCATCATAGAGGTGATATTCAGCATCACAGAGCCCGTTTTTATAGCGTTCCCAGTCCTGTTCCGCGTGCTGAAAATCGTCCAGAGAAGCAGCAGGAAGAGTGTCCCGAATACGCTTCTCCGCCTGTGCAAGCCGCGCATCCGCCTGCCGTGCTGCGTCAGAAAGGCAGTGTGTAAAAACGCTGTTAGGCCCAACGGACCGGCACGGAGCATCCGGCGCATTCATATGCTGTGCAAAGCCGGAAACAGGTACCGCCACCAGTGCGGCCCCCAACACCATGCCGGTTAAGCGCCTGCCCATCCTTACTCACCCTGAGCCGGTGTGCTGCCACCCGCCGGAGGGGCCCCGCCGTCAGGCTGCTTGCCAGAAAGCCGCCAGATCACATTGCCCACATCATCCGCCACCAGCACAGCGCCTGTCTTGTCCAGCGCCATGCCCACAGGCCGACCGTGCGTCTGGTCTTCATCCGGCGTCAGAAAACCCGTCAGCACATCAATCGGCGCGCCCGAGGGGTGACCATTCAGGAACGGCACAAAAATCACCTTATATCCGCTCTTGGGGCGGCGGTTCCATGAGCCATGCTGCGCAATCAGCGCGCCATTCCGCCAGACGGCGGGCAATGTGCTCTCCTGCGTAAAGATCAGGCCAAGGCTCGCAGTATGCGGACCAAGCGCATAATCGGGCGCAATGGCAGAAGCTACCAGTTCCGGGTTCTGCGGGCTGACGCGCTGATCCACATGCCCGCCATAGTAGCTATAGGGCCAGCCATAAAAAGCCCCGTCTTTAACGGATGTCAGGTAATCCGGCACCAGATCACTGCCAATTTCATCCCGCTCATTCACAACCGCCCACAAAGCACCAGACTGCGGTTCCCACGCCATGCCGTTCGGGTTACGCAACCCGGTCGCAAAGGGCGTTAAACTGCCGGTTTTTACATCAAGTTTGTCAATGCGGGCACGGCCTTCTTCCGCCTGCAAGCCGTTTTCGGCCACATTGCTGTTGGAGCCAATGCTCACATACAGGGTTTGCCCATCCGGGCTGGCCAGAATGTTTTTCGTCCAGTGATGGTTATAGCCGGATGGCAGATCCACCACTTTTTCCCCGGCGGAGGTGATGGATTTCTCACCGGCCTGATACGGAAAACGCCAGACAGAATCAGCATTTGCAACATAAAACGTGTCGCCCACCAGCGCCATGCCAAAGGGGGAATGGAGATGGTCCAGAAAGACGCTCTGCTCCTCCGCTACTCCGTCACCATCTGCATCCCGCAGCAGCAGAATCCGGTTCGGGCTGGGCACATCCGCTCCCACAAGCCCCTGAATGGTGCGGGCAATCCGGTTTTTCAAATTTTCTTTGTCTGTCCCGGGGGAGTTGGTTTCGGCCACCAGAACATCGCCGTTCGGCAAGGTATAAAGCCAGCGCGGGTGGTTCAGCCCGCTGGCAAAGGCCTTCACGGTCAGCCCTTCAGAGGCATGGGGCGTTTCTCCCGCCTTCCAGCCAATCGGGCGGGCAATATTAACGGTCGGCATCAGAGTTTTGTTCGGCGGCGGCAGCTTGGGGTGCGGCCCTGTGCCCGCGGAAACAGAGAGCTGGGCCGTCTCCGGCCTCAGAACAAATTTGTAGGTCCCTGCGCCAATCACGGCCAGAACAACCCCCAACCCGAGAAGATAGCGGCTCGTACGTGTCATTGTGTGGTTATCCCTGTTGTCAGGCACACGGTTACAGACCTGCACCGGAGCCGCATAAAAGGAATTTCAGGTCACAAAATATCGGGACGCAAGAAAAATCGTCCTGCATCCCGTTAAAACACACAGCCGGGGAGGGAGTTCATTCAGACCCTCTTTTTTCAAGGAAGAAAAAAACGTTATCCCCCCTCTTCGTCACGCCCCTGCGGCGCACAGTCCGGCCCGGAGAAGGCAACAGGCCGCTGAGCCGCATCATTCACCCGTAAACTGAACACATCCGGCCGGGCATAATGGCCCGCAACATCCAGATCATATTTCGCCCGGATCACATCATCCAGATCAATATCCGCCGTCAGAATGGCTTCCCGGTCATAAACCGGGCCAGCAATAATCTCCCCAAACGGATTTACAATCACGCTGCCACCCCGGATCAGCACAGTATCCGGGTTATTGCCCTGATGACAGTGATACTGCTCCGGGGCGTCCGCCCGCGTCATATACTGGCAGGCGCTCAGCACAAAAGTCCGGCCTTCATACGCAATATGCCGCATGGACACCTGCCAGATAGCGCGTTCATCCACCGTTGGCGCGCACCAGAGGCTAATGCCCTGCGCATACAGGCTCTGGCGCAGCGCAGGCATATAGTTTTCCCAGCAGATCGCAGCACCTATCCGCCCGATATCGGTTTCAAAAACCGGCAGGGTGGAGCCATCGCCCTGTCCCCAGACCAGCCGTTCCGTCCCGGTTGGCATCAGCTTGCGGTGCTTGCCCAGAAGAGCGCCGTCCGGCCCAAAAAACAGGGCCGTGCAGTAAAGCGTGGCGCCCTCACGCTCAATCACGCCCACTACCAGATGCGCCTTCATCTTCGCGGCAAAGCCGCCAATCCGCGCCGTCTCAGGGCCGGGCACGGTAATGGCCGATTTCCAGTATCGCAGGTAATCCTCACGCCCTTCCGGAAAACGGCTTCCCAGAACCGCTCCAAAGCTCAGCCCCTTCGGATACCCGCCAATATAGGCTTCCGGAAAAACAGCAAGCTCAACCCCCTGCGCCGCCGCGGCCTCGCACAGGGCCTCCATGCGGTCCAGTGTGCGGGGCGTGTCAAAAAGGGTGGTTCCTGCCTGTATAACAGCAACACGACGCTGGCTCATGTCCGGATCTCTCATGATGATCGTAACAGTGGGGGAGAGCAGAAGAGTGGACTTTCTCCCCATATCAGGCAAATTGATTGTTTGGATAATCAAAATCACCACGGTCGATATGTCCCGCCTCGATTTCAATCTGGCCACCGTCTTTCTTGCGTTGTGGGAAGAGCGCAGCGTGTCAAAAGCCGCCCGGCGTCTGTCGCTCAGCCAGTCAGCCGTCAGCGCCGCGCTGGCGCGCCTGCGTGAGGCTGCGGGAGACCCTCTGTTTGTCCGCACGCGGGAGGGCATGCAGCCCACCCAGCGCGCCCTTGCCATGGCCGAGCCGATGCAGAGCGGCGCAATGCTGATCCATTCCGCATTTTCCGCCCGGACAGCGTTTGACCCTGCAACCAGCCGCCAGCATTTTTCTCTTGGTATGTCAGATGATTTCCAGATTGCCGCAGGCCCCCTGATTGCACGGCGCCTGGCGCAGGAGGCCCCCGGCATTACCGTCACATTCAGGCAGGCCAACCGGCATCGTGTTGAAGCCTTGTTTGAAGCCGGAGAAATCGATTTTGCCGTTATCGCCCAGCCCGCGCAGCCATCCACCCTTCAGCAGCAGGAGATCGGCCAGTCCGCTTACGCCTGCCTGCTGGACCAGCGGGCCTGTCACGTCCCAATTCCCCTCACTCTGGAGGACTATCTCGCACTCCCGCATATTCTGGTGTCGTTCTCAGGGCGGGACGGGATTGTGGACCATGTTTTGAAAAAACTCCGCCGCACCCGGCGGGTTCAGTCAGCCCTGACGCATTTTTCATCCCTGCCGCCTTTTCTCACAGGCACCCGCGCTGTCTCCACACTCCCGGTGCATGCCGCCCGGAGCCTCGCCGCCATCTCCGGCCTGACCGTCTGCGCGGCCCCCATCCCCCTGCCGTCCTACACCGTCTCCCTTCTCTGGCAACGCACGGCCGATACTCTCTGGATGCGCCAGCTTATCAGAGATGCTTTCCAGCAGGTTTTACCGGAACCAGAAACGCTTTCTCTCCTCTAAAGCCCTTTTCATAGCCCCCAATCTGCGCTCTTTTCCGTTTTTGTAACCCGTCAAAAAACCCTTGTCGGCGCGCGTGGTCACTCTTACTCCTTGGGCATCATCGCAACAGTCTCGCCAGCGGGGTTTCTCCCCGGCGCGGCTCAAGGCGCGATGAAAAATTTCTCAAAATCTCAGGAGTTTTCATGGCGCGCTCATTCCCGTCTGCGTGCCTGCGGACAGGGGCTGTGTTCTGTTCGGCCGCCACATGGTGGGTTCTGGTTGCCAGACAGGAGGCCGCGCTGGTTTTCTGCCCCATCCTCGCGCAAACCGAAAACCATCACCGGGCAGACCTCCCGCTCCCCTGGGCGGAGGCCCTGCAAGCCGGTTGCCCGGATGGCACGCGCATCCGCTGCCGTCCCGTCCTGCGGGCGTCCACCTACGGGCTGACCTATCGCGGCCAGCTCGGCGCGTGCTTTACAGAACGGCTTGTTCTGGCGCTGACCACGGAACTCCGCCACCGTCAGCGGGAAGACCGCTTCGCACCACGTCTTCCCAAAAATGCCCCGTCCTGCCGGGGTGCACTCTCCCTGCCTCCGTTGCGCCCGGAGCCCCGCTCCCCGCGTGCCCTGCATTTTTTCTGAAAGATCATGTCAGAAAAACCAGCTTCACCAAAACGACGCCCCAGAAAATCCACGCCCATCACCCCGCTGGATATTTTCACCCGCGTCATGCTGGGGGATGAAACCATTACAGACCGCCAGTTTGACGCCGCCAAAGTAGCCGCCCCCTACCTGCATCCCAAACTGGCAGGCCTGTCCATGAATGCGGTTGTCCGCCGTGGCGTTGAGGAGTTTTCGGATGATGAACTCAGCACACTTGCGCAAACAGGCGCAGCAGGCAGCCCGGACTGAACTCGCCCGGCGTGCCGCCGCACGGGATGGCCTTCTGGATTTCACGCGCTACACCATGCCGGACTACAAACCCGGCGCGCATCACCATCTGCTGTGTGAAAAACTGAACGCGGTCGAACGCGGCAGCATCACCCGCCTTATGGTGTTCATGCCACCCCGACATGGAAAATCCGAGTTAACCAGCAAGCGTTTTCCCGCATGGTATCTCGGGCGAAACCCCAAAAAACAGGTTGTCTGCGCGTCCTATGGGGCCTCTCTGGCGCAGGATTTCGGGCGGGATGTCCGTAACCTTGTCGCCTCTCGCCGCTTCAGTTCCCTGTTTCCCACCGTCACGCTGGCAGCAGACAGCAGCGCGAAGGACGCATGGCACACAGGGCAGGGCGGTCTCTATGCCAGCATGGGTCTCGGCGGCGGGCTGACAGGCAAGGGGGCCGATCTCGCGATCGTGGATGATCCCGTCAAGGACCGTCAGGAGGCCGAAAGCCCGGCCCGCCGCGCCGCCGTGTGGGACTGGTACCGCGCCGTCCTGCGCACCCGCCTCATGCCCGGAGGGGCGATCGTCTTAGTCATGACGCGCTGGTCCCCGGATGATCTTGCGGGCCGCCTGCTTGATGAAATGCACAGCGGCACGGGGGAACAGTGGGAGATCCTCAGCCTGCCTGCACTGGCGGAAGAGGCCGATCCACTCCACCGCCCGCCCGGCGCAGCCCTCTGGCCACAAGCCTTCCCGGAGCCGGAACTCGCCCGCATCCGCCTTGCCATCGGCGCGCGGGAATGGGGCGCGCTCTATCAGCAATCCCCCGTCCCGGCGGAAGGCACGCTGTTCCAGACGAGCATGATCAGCGTGCAACAGGCCGCCCCGGCAGGCGGCCAAACCGTGCGAAGGTGGGACCTCGCCGCCACCCGCCAGGGCACCGGGCGCGATGCGGACTGGACAGTCGGCGTCAAACTCTCCCGCCTGTCCGATGGCCGGTTCTGCGTGCTGGATGTCACCCGCCTGCGCGGAGACCCCGCTCAGGTGGAGGCAACCCTCCTCGCCACCGCAGCGCAGGATGGTCCCGCAACCCGCATCATCCTGCCGCAGGACCCCGGTCAGGCCGGTGTCGCGCAGGCCCGTTACCTCACAGGCCGCCTCGCGGGCTATCAGGTTAAAACCGTGCGGGAAACCGGGGATAAAGCCACCCGCGCCGCGCCCTTCGCAGCGCAGGTCAACGCAGGCAACGTCCTCGCTGTCCGCGCCCCGTGGACCCCACATTTTCTGGAAGAACTCGCCGCCTTCCCCGGCGGCGGACATGACGATCAGGTCGACGCCGCCGCCGGCGCCTTCACAGCCCTCACCGACACCACACTCCTCCCACGCTTCGCCCCGGACTTCCTTTCCAGAATTTGAATGTCTTAATGCGCCGCCCGCCTCTTCTCATTCTGCCGCTTAATTTCCTCTTCCCGCTCCCGCCGTTTGCGCTCACGAATTTCATCCATATGCGCGCCCAGATGCGCTTCCCCCCGTTCGGCAGCAAGCTGGGCCTGCCGCTCCCGCTCGGCATAACGGGCGCGCTGCTTTTCATCGCGTTCGTTGTAGCAATGCGGGCAGCTTACCCCATGCTCATAGTGGGGGGAGGTCATTTCCTCAGCGGTCAGCGGCATCCGACAGGCGTGGCACTGGTCGAGTGACCCCGGCTCCAGCCCGTGCTTCACTGTCACGCGCTGGTCAAACACAAAACACTCGCCTTCCCACAGGCTCTGCTCCTGAGGAATATTTTCCAGATATTTCAGAATGCCGCCCTGAAGGTGATAGACCTCGTCCAGCCCTTCAGCTTTTACAAAGGCCGTCGCTTTTTCACAGCGGATACCCCCGGTGCAGAACATGGCAATGCGCGGCGTGCGCCCGTCCGCCAGCAGGTCCGCCCGATGCGCGCGGAACCAGTCCGGAAACTCGCGAAACGTCTTGGTTTTGGGGTCAATCGCGCCTCTGAAGGTGCCTGCGGCCACTTCATAATCATTGCGCGTATCAATCAGGATGGTGTCCGGGTCTTCCAGCAGGGCGTTCCAGTCTTCAGCGGCCACGTAGTGCCCCACGTCAGAACGCGGGTCGAGCCCCGGCACGCCCATCGTCACAATCTCTTTCTTCAGCCGCACCTTCATGCGCAAAAACGGCATACTGGGCGCGCGGGAGAACTTGACCTCGATTTCCGCACAGCCGGGCAGGGCCCGAATATGCTCCAGCACCGCCGCAATGCCGGCATCCGTACCAGCAATGGTGCCGTTAAGGCCTTCACGCGCCAGCAGCAGCGTCCCCTGCACACCGTTTGCATCACAGACTGCCTGTAACGGGCCGCGCAGATCGGCAAAGTGTTCAAACGGCGTAAAGCGATACAGCGCAGCAACGCAAATCGGCAAATCGGTCTCAGTCACGGCAGCACCCAGTCCAGAAGTGTGATTGCAGACCCGTCAGGCCGTATACCGCCCCTGCCGCAATCAGGATGAAATCAGCCCGCCAGACTTACTCCTCCACCCCGGTGCAGGACAAGGGGCGCAGTTCAGCCTGCGCGGGGGCCACCGGCTGGCGGCGCGTGGCCAGCCAGCACAGGGCAGACCCCGCACAGACAATCAGACTCCCTTCCCAGAAGGCCAGAGGCAGAACCGTGTGCAGCATGCTGGCCGCCAGAAGGGCAGAAAAAACCGGGATCAGGTTGGAGGCCGCCGCCAGAACAGTAATGTTGCCGTATAAAATGCCCACATTCCACGCCGCATAGCCAAACCCGAGTGCGGCTGCCCCCAGCAGCAGCGTCAGCATCGTATGGAGCGTCAGGTGGACAGACTGGAGTTCCGCCCCGCCGGTCAGCAGCACATGCCCCCACAGCAGGCACGCCATCAGCGGGAAAAAGACCGTCACCGCGTTCTGCCCTCTGGCCGCGCGCGTCGTCAGGGAGGAATACAGCGCCCACAACACCGCCCCGGTCAGGGACAAACCATAGCTGAGCGGATTATTGAGGATATTCTGCGCAAATGCGGAAAGGCTTGTCCCGCTCTCCCCGGCCAGAAGGCGGAAAATCCCGGCCAGTGAGAGCAAAACGCCCGGAACAATAAGGATGGTCGCCTTCTTTCCGTTAAACAGAATAGACGCCACAACCGTAAAAGTGGGCCACAGGTAATTGACCATCCCGACTTCAATGGCCTGCCGTTCCGTGTGCGCCGCCCCGATGGAGCAGATCAGGCACAGTTCACACCCCGTCGCCAGCAGCGTACCCCAGATCAGATAAGATGGCGGAAAACGCCGCAGCCGCGGCACCCCCAGCGTCAGCCACAGGAGGCCGGAGGCAAGAGTATACAGAATAGCCGGGCCGGTGGTCGGGCCCGGATTTTCCGTAATGGTGCGTATCATGCCCACCACGGCACTCCAGAGCACCACGGCAAGAAGGCCGGTCAGTGTTGCGCCGCGTGTGGACATCGTGGTTCCGCACTCTCAGAAAGTTTCCGTCCTGATAGCGGATTTTACCCGGCGTTCAATCTTTTTTCTGCGCAGGCTGCGCCACCCGCCAGACCTGCACGGCTTCCAGCGTTTTCTGCACATGCGTTTCCGGGTCGCCGGAGGTATAGCTCAGCACAATCCGGCCCTCTGGCGTGATCACAAAGGATGTGCGGGTGGAGAGCACAAAGTCCCCCTGCGTTTTTTGGCTGTCATATAAACCGGCCACTTTCGCACCGGGGTCCGCCAGCACCGGGAAGGCGCTGCGGCACTCTTCCTTGGAAAATTCCGCCACGCGCTCACTGTTACCCGCCGTCACGCCCACAACGGTCGCGCCCAGCTTCTGAAAGGTCGGGATCGCCTCCGCAAAAGCATGTGCCTCCAGCGTGCAGCCACTGGTAAACGCGGCGGGGAAGAAATAGAGCACCACCGGCCCCTTCTTCAGCTCTTCCTTCAGTGAGAATTTAATGGGCTTCCCGCCCAGTGCGCCGTCCAGTGTAAAATCCGGGGCCGTCACACCATTGGCCAGCGCCGCGTGCGCAGCAGGTGTCAGGGCATCCGCACCCAGCACGGCAGACCCGGCCAGCATCGGGGCAATAAGCGCCAGCCGCGCAAGGCGGCGCATCGGTGTCACAAGACGAGTCATCATACTACTCCGCATGTCGTTGCAGGACAAAAAGGACAAACGCTCAGGCGCACACACCGGTTCACAGCAGACCTCACAGGCTAATCCCCGCAGGCAGATCCTGCCGCAAACCCGGCAGACAAAACGCACGGGCGAACCACACGGGCACATCACATAAGCAAACCCAGCAGACACACACCACACTGGCAAACCAGACAAGTCACCCCGCATACCGGCGCACACCCTGAGCCATTACAGCCGCATCTCAAACCGCTGCCTCTGGCCACCACATTGGCACAGCGCCCGGCGGGACGCTATTTTTTCAGCAGGGCAACCGCACCCCAAACGCAGGGCTGACGCAGAATCGTCACTTGAGGCTCTTCCTTTTTTCTGCCCATGCTGCATAGGTGAAGGGTCAGTTAAAGGATGAAGACCATGAGCGATGATATCATCAGCGACGAAAACGAAGTGATCGTCGGCTACCTCGTGCAGCGTGAAGACGAGGACGGCGACGTGACGTTCTGGGACCCGCGCAACGAGTGGCAGGAAGACCCCAACGAAGGCAAGTTCTACGAAAGCGAGGACGAAGCCAACGCAGACGCCAAAGCTCTTCAGGAAGGTGACAGCGCAACCATCACGGTTGAACTGGTCTATGAAGATGATGAAGACCCTGAAGAAGACACTGAGGAAGGCGCTGAAGACAAAGCCTGATCCCTCAGGTTCTTTCTTCACCCCCCGTCAGACACAGAGCTTTTGTGTCCGCAGGGCAGGGCGAGAAAGCACGGGGCGCTTACCGGCGTCCCGTATCTCTCTTTGCCGCGCCTTCCTTTTCCTGCGTGTCAGTCCGCGTTCAGGAATCCGCTTTCAGCACCGCACAGGCCACCCGGTCGCCAGACCCGCCAATCGGCTGCGTCGTGTAATCATCAGGGTGCACATGGATCACCAGTGCTGCGCCGCCATTCTCCAGCAAGGCTGCCCGCGTGGTGCCGGGTTTGAGAGAAACCAGCGTGGAATAGAGTTCCACCGTCGCCTGACCATCCGGCCCGACATACAGGTTCGGTAAATCCCCGTTATCATTTGCGTTTTCATGCAGCAGACCATGCACCACCGGCTTGGTGGTATGCACATGCGCGCCAGCACTGGTAAATTTCGGGGCTTCACAGCTCGCTTTTTCATGGAAATGCATCCCATGCCAGCCCGGCGTGAGGTTACGCGCGTTCACCCGTAGCAGCACGCCGCCCGGTGCATTTGTCACCGTCACAGTGCCCACATTCGCACCGTCCGTGCCCACCAGCGTCCCGGTGGCGGTCTCCGCCGCACGGGCCAGAGGGGATGCCATAACGCCCAGCAGCAGTCCCGCTGCCAGTGCTTTTGTCAAACCTGTTGTCATACCGGCTGTTCCTTCAATTCTGACAATCCGCAAACCGTAACCCGCTTACAGGCTTCGGGTTCCGTCGCCTACGTTTTTGTGAGCGCACCACCCCGCACACGCTCCAGCCTCCCTCTGCTCCGGAGACCTCCCCCATGCCCCGCCCGCCCTTCCTGTCCCGCTGGCTCCCGGCCCGCGCCCGGTCTCTCGAACATGCCCTATCCCCGGCGCGGTCCTCCTCAGATTCCGTAGCCAGCCTGATCTCCCCTGCAACTCGCCCATCAGGTTTTTCACCCACTTCATACCCAGTCCTGCCCTATGTGCCGCCTCCAGCACCTGCTGCTGCCCGACAGGAACCGCGCTTCAGCTTTCCGCTCGCCTCAGCCAGCACACCGCGCAGCCCGCTTTCCGCCAGCCAGAACGCTCCTCACGGCATCGGCCCGCGTGACATGGCGGAAACCCTGCGTGCGCAAAGCCTTCCGCCACAGGCAGACATCTTCCGGCCCTACCAGCCGCCCAGAGGCGTGCGCGGTGATGGCCGCACCCATCTGGCGATGGACAGCACCGCCTCCACCAGTCCCGGCCTGCTCGGCTGGCTGAGGCAGGCAGTGGCGGAGGGTGTGGCCTTCCCCGGTTACCCCCGTCTGGCGGAAATGTCCCAGCGGGCCGAATACCGGCATATGGTGGAGGTCATCGCGGCAGAGGCCACGCGGGAATGGATCACCTTCCGCGCCCGTGGCACAGCGGACAAAAAGCAGCGTCTGGCCGATCTGGAGCAGGAATTCATCCGCCTGAACGTGCGGGACGTGCTGCGCCGCATGGCGGAGTATGATGGCTATTACGGCATGGGCCTGCTCTATGTGGATACCGGCCAGCCCCGCACCGGCGGCGGGCTGGAAGCCCCGTTACTGCTCCGGCCGGAAACCTTCCGCAAAGGCTCCCTCCGCGCCCTCGTGCCGATCGAACCCGTCTGGACCACGCCGGACCAGTATGACACGACAAACCCTCTCAGTGCCGAGTTCTACCAGCCCTCCCGCTGGTGGGTGCAGGGCGGCCTGCTGCACAGCACACGGCTGTTGCAGTTCATCTCGCGCCCGGTGCCGGACCTGCTGAAACCCGCTTATAATTTCGGCGGGTTGTCGCTCTCACAAATGGCCCGCCCGGCGGTGGACAACTGGCTGCGCACCCGCCAGTCCGTGTCAGACCTGCTCAATGCGTTCTCCATCGTGGCACTCTCCACAGATATGTCCGCCTACGCGCAGGACCCGGAGGGTCTCCTCAGCCGTGTGGAAGCCTTCAATCGCTTCCGCTCCAATCGCGGCACATTCGTGCTGGATAAAGACAGGGAAAAACTGGAGCTTCTGGCAGCCCCCCTCGCGGGGCTGGACCGTCTGCAAGCGCAGGCACAGGAGCAGATGTGCGCAGTGGCGCAGGAGCCGCTGGTCAAATTCACCGGTATCACCCCCAGCGGCCTGAACGCCTCAGCGGACGGAGAAATCCGCGTTTTCTATGACCGCGTGCACGCCTTTCAGGAAACACTCTACCGCAAAAACCTGACCACCATCCTGCACATGGTCATGCTCAACCTGTGGGGCGCGATCGACGCGGAGATCGATTTCACCTTCGTTTCCCTCTGGCAGATGGATGAACTCTCCCGCGCCACGCTCCAGAAAACCCGCGCGGATATCGACGCCCAGAACATCCGCTCCGGCATCATCACCCCCACGGAAGCCCGCTCCCGCACCGCGCATGACACCAGCGGCCAGTACGCTGCCGTCAATCTTGCAGGCGCACCCCCGGCGGCCTGAACACGCCTCCCGGCACGGTCCGGGTCACACCCCCCAAAGCCGCCCACGCTCCGGGGCAGGCAACCTTTTCCAAAAATCCCGAGACAGGACAAAGCATGACGCCGCCTGACCCGCCCGCTCAGCCTTCGCTTCCCGCCAGTTCCGGGCACCCTCCCAGCCAGACACACGGCCCGTTCGCCCACCGCGCTTCAACATCAGCATCCGCACCCTCTCTTATGCCCAATCACGCCGCAGATCCCGCTTCAGCCCCCACCATTCTCCGCAGTTCCGGTGCTCGTTGCTCGCCGGATACCCCCTGCGGCAAAGGGCGAGATGCCGTCGTGCTCGCACTGGACCGTTCCGTGCGCCGCACCGATGTCGATGGACACCTCCACATTGCCCGCTGCATCCTCTCCGCTGCCACGGTCTGCCCCTATTACGGGTCGGAAATTCCCGGCGCGGAGGCTCTGGGGCTGGAGCCGGATACGCTGTATCAGGTCTATCGGGACCCAGACGCTCTCGCCCGCGCCGCTGCCAGCATGGCGGGCAAACCCATCCTCATGCAGCACCAGCCCGTCTCCGCGCAGGACCACCCCAAAGAAATCACAGTAGGTGCCGTCGGGAGCGATGTCCGGTTTGAAAACCCAAACCTGATCGGCAGCCTGACAGTGTGGGACCAGTCCGCCATTGCCGCCATAGAAAGCGGGCAGCAACGGGCTGTTTCAGCAGGCTACCGCTACCGCGCCATCCCACAGGGCGGCGTGCATGGTGGCATGCCCTACAGCCTGACCATGACAGATATCACGTTCAATCACCTCGCTCTCGTCACGCAACCACGCGTGAAAACCGCCATCATTGGTGATTCCGCTCCCGCACTCCACAGGGATCATGCTTCCATGACACACCCCACACTCCAGCCGTCAGAACAGACACAGTCGAGTCCAACAAAAACGGAAAACCCCTTGTCTGTTGCAAACTGTTCCTCCAGCCATCCTCCGGCGGTCCTCTCCGCCAGCCCCGGCACACAGCCCCCGGTAATGCCTGCCACGCCGCCAACGTCGCAGCCTTCCGGCTCCCCGACCACCGCACCCGCTCCAGTCCCCACCACAATGGACGCCGCCCTCACACAGGCCGTCCAGCAGGCGGAAGCGGATGTTATTCGCCGGATGGAAGCCCTCCATACCGCCCGCGCCGCCGTGCGCCCGTTTGTGGGGGATGTCACGATGGACAGCGCCACCGCTGTCTACGGCTTTGCCCTGCGTGAACAGGGCATGGACCTCACCGGCCTACCGGAAGAGGCTTACAGGCCCCTGTTCCAGCAGGTTGCCCGCCTGAAGGAAAAAGCAGCCCCGCTCGGGATGGATGCTGAAAAAACCGTCTCTTTTCGTGACACGTTCGGCCTCGGCCGCATTACGGTGAAAGCATAATTCATGGCTTTTCAGACACAGATCAACACCCAGCCCGCCCCCGGCCTGCCGGGAGATTTCGCATCCCTCAACCCCACAGCCACCTTTCCGGCAGGGGAGGGCGCTCTGGTCGCCGCAGCCGGAGGATGCACCATCGGCGCGTTCGGCTGGGTGCAGACAGATGGCCGCAGCGTGGCCAACGCGCCCGCCAGCGGCACCACCACCGCGCCGGACGGCTTCGTGCATCGGGACCTTTCGGGCCAGATCAGCAGCCTGTTTGATGAAAGTAGCCTGACCATCCCACAGGGTTTTCCGGTCAGTCTGTTCACGGCGGGGGATTTCTGGGCCCGCTGCCGGAACCACCGTCTCCGGTGCCGTGCAGACCCGTTTTTACGTCGCCTCGGCTGGTGCTGCGGGTGACCTTGTCAAAATCTCAAGCTGGAGCCACGCTGTATGAGCGATTTCACAACACATCTGGCGGAACTCAATCGCCTCGGCTTCATCATGCCGGAAGCACGCGGCATGATCGCCAACAGCCTGCTCGCGTCGGATGCTCTGGCGCAGGACGCCCAGCCCGCGCTGTCCACCACCGCCAGCGGCGGCATCCCGGCCTTCATGAGCGCATGGGTCGATCCGGCCCTTATCAAGGTCGCCTTCGCCCCCATGCGCGCGGCGGAACTGCTGGGTGAGGTCCGCAAGGGGGACTGGGTAACCCGCACCGCCATTTTCCCGATGATCGAGACAACCGGCGAGGTCTCCAGCTATGGTGACTGGAACGGCAACGGTCAGGTCAGCCTGAACCCCACCTACCCGGACCGCCAGTCCTACCATTATCAGGTGTTCGTCTCGTGGGGGGAAATGGAACTGGCTCTGGCCGGTCAGGCCCGCCTCCAGTGGGCCGCCAGCCTGAGGGAAGCCGCGGCTCTCAAGCTGAACAAGTTCCAGAACCAGACTTATTTTTTCGGAATCAACGGCCTGCGCCTGTATGGGTATCTGAATGACCCGCGCCTGCCTGCCGCCATCACACCCGCCATCAAGGCCGCAGGCGGCACCGGCTGGGCCGCCGCCACGCCGGAAGAACGGCAGGATGATGTCATTGCCCTTATCAACCAGCTCCGCAGCCAGACCGCCGGGCTGGTGGATACGGAAACCCCGATGGTTCTCGGCCTGTCCCCCACGCGCATGGGCCTGCTGACCCGCCGTAACAGTTTCGGCCTGTCTGCGGCCTCCCTCCTGAAAGATACCTATCCCAACATGCGTTTTGTGCAGGCGGTCGAGTATGGGGATGCCGCGGGCAGCACCACTCAGACCATGCAGATCATGGCCGAGCATGTCGGCGCACAGAAAACGGCAGAAACCGCCTTTACGGAAAAACTCCGTACCCATGCCGTGGTGACGGACGCTTCCGCATGGAAGCAGAAACTCTCTCAGGGCACATGGGGCGCCATCATCTACGTCCCCGCAGGTATCGCCACCATGGCGGGCCTGTAAAAAACGTTTCCGTATCCTTCTTCTTTTCTCATACCCTCAGTGTAAGGAAACATCCCGGCATGGCCACACCCTCCACCGTCACCATCGGCTGCAAACTGCCCAACGGCCTCGTGCTGTCACTGGGCGAAGCCCGGCATGAGCTGGCGGGCACCCGCGCTTCCGCCGTGATCGGCGGCTACGGCCTGACCCCGATCCCCGCAGAGTTCTGGGCCGCGTGGTCCCGCGCCTATGCGGAGTTCCCGCTGCTGAAAAACGGCCTGATCTTCGCGCAGACAACGCTGGAAAAAGCTACGGGGCAGGCGCGGGAACAGGCCGCCCTGCGCACGGGCACGGAACCGCTCAACCCCGCCACACCCGCCCCCGGCATCACCCCGGCCTGACAGGGCAGGGGGCGGCTCTATCCCTATTCCCAGCCAGTTCCGTAAAGGAAAGTCCCAATGCCCTCCGTGCTGTTTGATGCGCAGGTCTGGCAAACCCGCTATCCCGCGCTCTTCGCCACCGTCGGGGCAGAGGGCGCACAGGCCTGTTTTGATCAGGCCAGCCTGTTTTTGGCGAATGACGAAACCTCACCCGTCAGCAACCTCTCCCGCCGCGCCATCCTGCTAGGTCTGATTACGGCCCATCTGGCGCAACTCGGGTTTGGGGCGGCGGCTCCGGCCGGGCAGGAGCAGCCCACACTGGTTGGCCGCATTACGTCCGCCCGTATGGGCAGCGTCGCGGTCGAGGCGGACATGGGGCCAGTCACGGCCTCTCAGTCCTGGTGGACGCAAACGCCTTATGGTGCCGCCTACTGGGCGGCCACGGCGTTCCTGCGCACCGCCCGCTACGTGCCGGGTTCCCCGCAAACCCCGCTGTCATGGCCATAGCAGACGCGCCTCATATTGCCGTACCCCACAGCGTCTCAGCCGATTTCGGTCAGACGGATTTACACCCGTTTCCCTAAAATCGCCGTCAGAAAAAGCCCTGCTTTCATGCCCATACCCATACTCGCGCCCGCGTCTACGCCCACGCGCATGTCAGCCAGCCCCACGCCCGCTTCCCTCTCTCCTGCCAAAACGACCGCAACACATCAGCCCGAACCCGCCTCCGCGCCAAGTCCGACACCACCCGGCACATCCTCCACCCAGACCCCCTCTGTCAAAGCCGGGTTTTTCAAAACAGCTACGGAAGCAGACGGCACGCCTGTTGGCTCTATCGCTGCTGTGCAGGAGTTTGGCGCGGTCGTGCAGGGCAGGGGCGGGCATCCTATCGTCATTCCACCGCGCCCGTTTCTGCGCCAGGCCATCGCGCGCTGCCGCAACGCATGGCTCCGTCAGTTAGCAGATGCCCTCAGAGCCAGCCTTCGCACCCGCGCAGGCACTCCCTCTGGCGGGGCAGGCGCCACGCAGTCTTCTTCCGAGAGCCTCCAGAATTTCAACACTCTTTTGAAAACCCTCACAGCACGCGCCTCTACCTCACAGGCTCTCACCGCACTGGGGCACAGTATGCAGGCGGATATCACGGATACCATCCGGCAAACCCACACCCCACCCAACGCCCCGTCCACAATCCGGCATAAAGGGTTTGATAACCCTCTGGTGGAAACAGGGACCTTGCAGAATAGCGTCAGCTTTCAGGTGGACGCATGAAAAACCTGTTTCGCCTCGCCGCAGCGCAGATCAGCAGCATGACGCCCCCCATCATCGCAACCCTCCGTGCGCAGGAGGGGCACAGCACTCAGCCCGATGGCACAGTCACCCCGCGCTATCAGGACCTCCTGCTCCGTATCATGGTGCAGGCGGCCTCCAGCGCTGATCTCACACAGGTTGCCGGGTTGAACCAGAGCACAGATACCCGCGTGGTCTATCTGCCAGCGGAACTCAAGGGCATCGACCGCGCCCACCAGTTCGGTGGCGATATTTTAGTGTTTGAAGGCTCGGAATGGCTGGTCACAGGCCAGCCCGAAACATGGGGAGGCGGCCAATGGTCGAAACTTCTGGTTACCCGTCAGCGTCCGTCAGCCTGCCTCCCGTAACAGCAGCGCTGACTACCGCCCTGCGGGCTTTTCTGCTGGCTGTTCTCCCGCCGGATGTGCCCGTGCTGCTCGCCCGACAAAACCGCATGCCCGCCCCCAACGGGCCGTTTGCTCTTATGGCCGTGCTGCTCCATCAGCCCGTCGCCACCAGTGCCACGCGCTACACGGCCACCAGCCGCATCATCCTGCAACAGCAGGAGGTTACCGTGCAGGTCAGCCTGTTCGGGCAGGGTGCTGCTGACAACTTGCACCGCATCAGCACCCTGTTCCAGAATGGCTGGGCTGCAGAATTTTTCACGGCGTTTCAGCAAAGCGCACCTGCACCGGCTGCATCCGCCTCATCTGCAAGACTGCTCGCCAGCCCGGCAGACATCCCGCGCATCGCGCCCCTCTATGCCGGGTCCGCCCGCCAGCTCCCGTTTGTCAACGGAGAGCAGCAATATGAAGAGCACTGGCAGATCGACCTGCACCTTCAGGCCAGCTTCGCCCTCTCACTTCCACAATCCATGGCGTCTGCGGCCCGGCTCGTGCTGGCAGATGTCACCAGTTCACAGGGTTCTCCTTCCGCATGACGCTTCCCATCAGCTCCCTCGTTACCGTTACACCGGGCGTTCTCTCTCCGGGTGGCACTGTCAGCCTGCTCAACGGCATGGTGTTTTCTCAGAATACGGCGTTGTCATCTGGCGTTTCCTCATTCGCTTCAGCGGAGGAGGTCTCTGCTGTCTGTGGCGCAACCTCTGTGGAAGCCAGTATCGCCAGCATCTATTTCTCGGCTTACACAAACGCGCAGGATACGCCGGAAAAACTCTATTTTTTCCAGCTTCCCGCCACGCCCGTTGCGGAGGAATACGGCACCTATCTCTCCACCGCGGCCGATCAGGCCACCGACTGGTCCCCCTTCCTGTTCGCGTCCGAGCCGGAACCCGCCGCCAAAACCCAGATCGCCACATGGCTGGCTGCACACCCCAACCGCTACTGGGGCGTGGTGCAGGACAGTGATGCATCCATCCTCAGCGCCAATGCCACCACCAGCTTCGGGGCGACCGTTACGGCTGCCAACACGCCCGGCCTGACCTGCCTGTGCAATGTGCAGAATAACAGCGGCACACTGGCCGCCGCCCTGTGCCTCGGCTGGGCCGCAAGCCTCAACCCCAACCGGGCCGGGGGGCGCACAACGCTGATGTTCCGCAACAACAGCGCGGTCCCGCCCCTCACCAGCCTTACAGCCTCACAGGCGCAGGCTCTGCTCGGGAATGGCTACAGCTTTTATGGCTCTTACAAAAGCACAGATTCCACATTCAGTTTTCTGAATAACGGGTCTGTCTCCGGCCCATTTAGCTGGGCAGATAGCTATATCAACCAGATCTGGATGAATGCCAGCTTCCAGAATGATCTCATCACCCTGTTCTCCAGCGCCGGGCAGATCCCCTATAACGCCGTCGGAGATTCGCTGATCGCCACCGCTGTACAGAGCACGATTGATACCGCCCTGTCCTTCGGGGCCATTCAGCCCAATGTCACTTTGTCCGATGCGCAGAAGCAGGCCGTCAATGCGGATGCCGGGCGGAGTATTGATACCGTCCTTTCCACCCGTGGCTGGTATCTTCTGCCGGGTGCCTCGACCACATCCGCCGCTGTCCGCGCAGCACGCGGCACCGTGCAGGGCCGGTTTTTCTACATGGACGGTCAGTCCGTGCAGTCTATCGCTCTGGCCTCTGTAGAAGCCCAGTAAAACCCAGACCAAAAAGACTTCAGTGAAAAGCCCGCAGTCAAAAACCGGCTGAAAAACCAATAATAAAAAGACCGAAGTCAAAAACAGATAGAGGGCTGCGCAGTCACGCTCAGGCCAAAATCCCGGTCAAAGTCCGGCAGACGCACTGCAACGGGGTCACAAAACGCCCCGACACACTTCTGCTCAACCTGCACCATAAAACCCCCTGCAAGGAGGCCCGCCTGCATGTCTGATTATGACATTACAGCCGCAAATTCCGTTTACACCATCACCGTGCCGGGGCTGTACAACACGCCCATCACGCTGGAAAATTATGCTGCCGACCGCGCGTTTGAAACTGAAGCGCGCGAACTTGCTGAAACCGCAATGAGTATCGACGGCTATCTCAACGCAGGCTGGATTCCCAATCCCGTCACCCAGACCATCGCTCTGGCCGCGAGTAGTGAAAGCGCTTTGATTTTTGAAGCCATTGTCATGGCACAGGATGCCCGGCGGGGCCTGTATCGCATGGGCGCTGAAATCCAGATCCCCGCCATCGGGCGTAAATATACCCTGGTGCGTGGTCTGCTGCGTTCCATCGTCGGCGTGCCCACAGCAGGCCGGGTGCTGGAAGCCCGCCATTTTGAAATCACATGGGAACGCGTCCTGCCTGCCGCCATCTGAGCAGTCCTGCAGAATCTATTTCAAAAAAGCAGATTTCATGGCCCGTCATGCCGACTCCGCATACGGGATGCCCCACTTTCCCTTCCGTTTTATGTAAAATCTTCAGGAAATTTTTCATGAAAACAGTTGAGTATACGCACAGTAAAACCGGAGCGGATGAAGGCAAACGCTTTGTCCTGACGCGCATGGATGCCTTTTCAGCCGATAAATGGGCACGCCATATCCTTCAGGCCGCCATTCGGGGTGGCGCGCGGGTCGGGGCGGATCTGGCGGAGGCCGGGGTTGCAGGTCTGGCCAGTCTGGGGATTGAAATTTTCGGTTTTATGGAAGAAGCGGATCTGGACCGCGCACTGGACCGCCTCATGCAGTGCATCGCCCTGCGGCCAGACCCCGCTCACCCGGAGACAACCCGCGCCGTCATCGCCACAGATTTTGAAGAACCGGAAACCCTCGGCCTTGTCCGGGCAGAAGCCTTTCGCCTGCATGTGGGTTTTTTGCTGGCCGCCGCACACCAGCTCTTCCCCGTCGTGGCGGCCTTGCTGGGAGACACCGCGCAGGAGAAACCCCGCCCGTCCGCTGCGTAACAGTTTCGCCCGCAGTGGCGGCGGTCATCACAGCAGGCCTCGCCACCCTGCATGAGCTGAAAACCCTTTATGACAGTGAAGATCTTTACTATCTTCTGGAAATTCTGTCCGTCAGAAACTGGAACGCCGCGCATGTCGGAAATGCTGATTGATGAACTGGTCGTCCGGCTGGGGCTGGATACCTCCTCCCTGCACTCCGAGGCCCGTCAGACCACACAGCTTCTGGACAAACTCCGCCAGAGTGCGGAGCAGATGGGTACCAGCACAAGGCAGGCCAGCACACAGGCCGCCACAGCACTGGCCCGTATGCGGGGGGAAGCCGTCAGCCTTCTGGCCGTTCTGAGTGGTGGCCGTGGCCTGAACCGCCTTCTGGCTGACCTGAACACGGTATCCAGTCAAACCCCTGCCCGACGCACGGCCCCGCGCCCTTCCAGTGCCAGCCCGCTCCCGGCGTCTTCCGCCACGTCCGGCTCTGCCGCCCCTGTCTCCTCCGGATCGCGCGCCTCGCGGCAAAACCAGACACCCCCCGCGGCCCCGTTTCTCAGGTCACCGTTCCGCGCTCTCCCGGTCATACCGCGTGCCAGTCCACCCGGCCTCCTGTCCACGACTTTCCATACTGCCCCGCACAGCATTCAACAGACCGCCCCTTTCAGCATCCCCTCTGCTGCGGCCGTCTCACAGCAGAACCCGGCCTTATCTTCCCAGCCTGTTTCATTGTCTGCGGCCCGCCAGCCCCGCTCCGCCGACATCGGTCATTCTGTCTTGCCGGGGGCCAGTCAGAGTTCTGATCAAAAGCGCAGATTCTCTCACAATTTTCCGCAGCATCAGCCAGAAGCCGGGTTCTCAAAAACTGGAAAAGCTTTTCCCGCAGACCGCATCTTGCAGGAAAGACCAGTCCGCATACACTCTGAGCAAGGCACCCCACGCTCCGGCAGTCTGCCCCGCACTCTGTCTCTCCCGGTCGCCGAACGTCCGGTCGCCCGCTCCGGTATGGCGGTCCTTCGCACGCATCCGCTCTCTCTTTCGCAGCACGCGGAGAAAAAAGCTTTTTCCACCCTGTCCGCTGACCCAAAAAAATCTGCAAATGTACAGTCAGCTGCGTCCCGATCATACCAGCAGCAATCAGACCGTACAGCGTCCTCCGCGTTGGCCCGTTTCATGACGCAGGTCATGCGTCACACGGCACGGAAAAGCGGCGGATCACACGCCTCCCTCCATCAGCCCGCAGAGCAGACAGGAGAAAGAACGCCTCTTGCTACAAGAGCGTTCTCCTCAAAATATGGCAGATCACAAAAGCAGCTTCCCAGATCGGATAAGCCACACAATCTCTCCAGACCGGTATTCGGTCAGAGCCTCCCCTTCGGCCTCCTGCCCGAAAAAATGCCCACCGCGCGGACGCAGCGGCACACCGTTCCGACGGACGCGCTCAGAACAGAAACCCGCACACTCTCCCGCGCCCTCGCCAGTTTGCAGGATTACGCAGGCCGCGTGCACGCAACGCAACCTTATCTGCCGGGTTCGCCTCTGCTCAACGCGGCCGCGTCCCGCTCCACCCTATCCGGCATAAATGCGACCCGCCCCATAACCACGACCCATATCGGCCCGGTCACCATCACCGTCCCGTCCGGAAATCCGCACGCCATCGCGCAGGCGCTTCAAGGGTTGGGGGGAGGGGACAGCCACACCCTTACAAGCCTCGCCACAATCGGCACCGTTTAAAAAAGGAAGTCTCCCATGCCCATGGTGCCCGTCACCCTGCCTTCGGTGTGGGATATCCCCGTTGCCGCAGGCGTGCCCGCCTTGCTCGGGCAGTCCGTCACAACCGGCATCCGGGCAGCAGCCTCCGTCAGCCTCGGCACGGTGCTGGATGATCTGATGATCAGTCAGGCCGCTGGCCAGTGGGGTATTTTTACCAGCGCCGGAACCTGCGTTCTGTCCGCAGCCCGCGTCATGTCCGTCTCGGCGGAAAGTAGCAGTCCCATCGCCACAGCCCCGCTGGAGGACGGCGCATTTCTGTCCTACAGCAAAGTGCAGACACCCCGGCAGCATCGCGTGCTGATGGTGTGTGATGGCTCGGAAACCGGCCTGTCCGGCACGGAAGCCAGCCTCTTTTCCGGGATGGACCTCACGCGCCTTGCAGGCGTGGAAGCCCTTTATGTTCGCAAGACATTTTTCAATACACTGGCAGCGCTGGAAGCTGACCTCTCACTCTACGCGGTCATCACACCCGAGCGGAAATACAGCAATGTCAGCATTACCGGCCATCGCTGGGTGCGGGACGCGCGGCACGGTATTACCATGCCGATGGTGGAAATCACCCTTCAGGAAGTCAGGCTGACCGGCACACAGACTTTTACACAGACACAAACCCCGCAGGGCAGCCGCACGATCTGCACCGGTCTTGTCTCGGCACGGTCCCTGATGGCATCCGGGTATTCCTTCCAGACCGCTTCTGCCAGCATCTCGAACAATACTCTGGACGCGGCAACCCTGCTGAAAAACACGCTTTAGCGCCCATACCGTCGCGCCCTAATGCCAGAGCGGGAAAATACACGCCTGCCTCTGGCTTTCCGGCATCATCCTCTTTATTCCTTGGAAAGAAATTTTCATTTTGTGTGATACATGCGCGGATCATGACATTTCTCCAAAACGCCTTTTGTTCTGCCAGAGCCCATAAAAGCCGCCCGGCGCCGTGCATATGGTCTTTCCACGGGGCGCGGGTGCTTGCTCTTTTCACTGTCAGTCTGCTGCTTCCGGGGTGCGCGGATGATCATGGCAGAGGGGATATGCACGCTGCAGTCTCAGGCTGTTTTTCAAAATACCCGTTTGCAAAAGGTACAGCGTCTCAGCGCTTCACCTGTATTTATCAGGCCCATACCCAGTATGGCTCAGCGGCTCTCGGTGCACAGTCGAGACTATTACTGCAAATAGACCTCGCCTCTCTGACGGTCGGACAGGATGTGGATTCCGGGGTTTTAACACAGGAAGAAGGCCGCACGGCCTTGCGCTGGGTGACAGAAAAAGCGTTTTCACAGGCATCCCGTAATTCACGGCTTACGGGCGCACCCCAGACATCTGATGCAGCCCATCAATAAAAAAAGGGATGTTGCAAGCGCAACACCTCCTTTTCCCGGTTAAATCAGCCTTTTCCGGCCAGTTCTTATTGGGTCCGCGGCACAATAATCGGTGCGGCAGATTTCTTCTCGGTATTCAGCTCAACATTTCCGGACTGTTTGGAATAGGTCGCAGAGGGAGACTGCTGCGGCGTTCTGGGCGGGTGGAAGGCCGAAACAGGACCAAAAATCCCGCCCGTAGAGCGGTTCATGGTGCCTTCCGGCTGGCGGGCACACCCACGGGTGATGATCGAGCACACGCCGTCCGTGCCGATCATTTCATCATCATTACCGGTATAATGCACGTCGGAAACGCGGTCATTATCCAGACGGATCACAGCCGTACAGCCCGTGCCGCCACCGCCGCCCAGCACGTTGACAAGGGTTGAGATATCCCCCACCGGGATAAGCGTGGAGCCACCATAGCTCGGCGCGGCCTGAGAGCCTGTGTAGACAAAAATCTGCGTCGTATCATTAATCTGTTTGGTGGCTGACGGCAGCCCCGCGCAGGCCTGAAGATCATAGGATGTCATCCCGAGCATCGCGATCTGTGCTTTATGGGCAGAGCGGGAATCAAAATACCCGCAGCCACTTAACCCAACAGAGAGCGAGGTAACCGCAAACAGACCCCAGAGACGACACTTCATTTTCCCGACTATCCTCACACCATGTCCAAAAAGCTTTTATCAAGACGTACAGAGTTATTACGCTACAGTGCTCTTTTCATGCAATGCAAGAGGAGAGACGACGCATAAAATATTTCTCTCCTGACAAAATATGATTTTCTCGTGTTAATATGACGTTTGTATTATGACTTCTATAGAATTTCTCTTCAAATCAGGCGTCCGTCACTCCTGTATTGCCTTTTCTTCCTTTTCATACGCTATTATCATGGGATTGTTAAAGAGTGTTGTCTGAGGCTCCGCGCTGTCCTGCAAAACGGTTGCTGCGGTCAAAGGAGAATTTGCTGATCATGTTGCGTCCGTCCCGTCATCAGGTGCTGACCTGCTCGTCCCTCGTTGTCTCACTGTTTGCCCTGAGCGCCTGCATGAATCCCGGCCAGCCGCCCGCGCCCCCGCTGCCCGCTCTGGCACAACCGTTTCCCGTGGCTGATACAAATCTCGCCGCCGCCATCAATGATGCCGATCTGACCCATATCGCACTGGCCACTCTTGCCCAGACGCACGCCGCCCGGAGCGATATCGCACAGCTTGGCACAACAATCGTCAAGGATCTGACAGCCAATCACGATACGCTGGCCACACTCGCGGCAACCGGCAAGACAGAACTGGCGGCCAAGCCCTCAGCACAGAGCCAGAAAGTGATTGATCAGATGAAGGCCCTGCACGGTGCGGCATTTGACAAACGCTATGTGCGCTACCTTGCAGGCACCAAAAAAACGACAATTCCGGCGCTTGATCGGAGCAGCTCTGAATCTAAAAACGCCGATCTGCAAAAACTCGCTGCTGACCTGAAAACAAAACTGCTCGGCTACACAAAACAGCTTTAATAAACATACTCTTTCCTGCTCTCCTGCCCCACACCGGCGGGGGAGCAGGCTTCTTGCGGGCATATCAAAACAAAGTATCAGAGACGTCGGTTTTTTTGATGGACGCCCTTGAGGAAGATCTCAAGAAGCACTCCCGTGCTCCGTGCTCCGTGCTCCGTGCTCCGTGCTCCGTGCTCCGTGCTCCGTGCTCCGTGCTCCGTGCTCCGCACTCCGCACAATCCGCTATTTTTCCTTAAAATATCACAAACACCCTCCAGCCCCACATAACCGGAGTGGTTTCCGCATGTCTTCACTATCACAGCAAACATCCCTGGTGTCCTTAGGCGTCATCACCGCAGCACAGGGCAGCTTGGTCTCCGCGTCCTCCCTGCTCACCGTGCCTCTGTCGGCTCTTCCCGCGCAGACACTCAAGGTTTCGCTTTCCGGCACCCTCGTACAGATCACCCTGCGCCAGCGCAGCACCGGCCTGTATGCGGATTTTGATGCCGGCACCACGCGGCTTCTGTCCGGTGTGCTGTGTCAGGACCGCACATGGCTGGTGCGGGACGCCGCAATCGGCCTGCCCGGAGATTTCCTGTTTGCCGACACTCAGGGCCAGCAGGACCCGGACACAACCGGCCTCGGTTCCCGCTTTCTCCTGCTCTACGCTCCCATCTGGTCATCCTGACCTTCCATTCTCTGGCTCCGGATCCGGATCACGCTCACCATGTCTCAAACCTCGCTCCAGAACCGCGCTGTGGATGTGACGTTCCGGCTGCTATCGCAGGCTTTTGGTTCTGATGGTGAAGATACGATCACCCTGTCCGGCCTGCGCGTACACGCCGAGGTCACTCAGGCCCGTTTCCCTACGGCAGAAAGCGCAACAGTGCGGGTGGAGGGTATGACCCCGGACGTCATGAACCGCCTGAGTATGGCAACCCCAGATCCCACCCGGCAAAGCGCGAGCGAACTTCTCCTTACAGCTCCGGATGCAGCCGGGGGAACGGCGCTCATTTTTCAGGGCGGTATTACACTGGCCTATGTGGATTATACCAGCGCACCGGATGTCGCCTTTGTTGCACAGGCTTTTTCAACAGTCATTCCCAACGCCATGCCTGCCAGCCCGACAGGGTATAAAGGCGCGGTTTCCGCTCAGCAGGCCCTGGGCGGTATTGCGGCCAAAGCCGGTCTGACCCTGCGGTATCACGGCCCCGGTCTTGTCCTGCATGACCCGTATTTTCACGGAAGCCCCGGCCAGCAACTCAGCCAGTGTCTGGATACTGTGCCGCTATGCGCCGGGCTTGGGCGCGGAGACCTGTCTGTCTGGCCAGCTGTTTTTACGGGTCAGATTGCCGCGTCGGGCGCGGACTCATACACCGCGTCTGCCAGTTCCGCGCAGGCTGTATCGGTCTCAGCGGAAACAGGGCTGATCGGCTATCCCGCATGGTCCGCCGGAGGGCTTGCTTTGCGGATGCTGTTCAATCCGCGCATCAGTTTTAACAGCCTGATCGCTCTGCACAGCCGCTACCAGCCCGCGGGGTCGGGGCAGCAAAGCGGGCCTGTGCCGGTGGGCCTCTGGACGGCCACACAGGTGCGCCACACCCTGCAAACAGAAACCCCTCACGGCGCATGGTTTACGGATCTCGTCGCACAACCCTGCCGGACAGTAGCAGCGTGAGGCACTCAGTCCTGAGGCACCTTGCATGACCCAAACCTCCACCTTTTCCTCACTCCCTCCAGCCCAGACCGCCACGCCAACATCCCCGAACCAGAGCGCGTCTCAGGCGTCCGCCAGCCCTTATCCTGTTTTCAATCGGGCCGATGCCAGTGCGTCAGATTTCAGTGCTCTGAACACAGTTATCACCCGGCTTCTTTCCGGCCGAAGGACCATTATTCCCGTGCAGGTCAAAGCAGTGTCCGGCACAGGCCTTAATCCGGTCGGCACGGTGGATGTGCAACCTCTCGTGCATCAGCAGGACGCCTCGGGGCGCGTCACGCCGCACGGTATTCTGTATAACGTACCCTATTTCCGGCTTCAGGGGGGCACCCGCGCCGTTATTCTTGATCCCTCACAAGGGGATATCGGTCTCGCTCTGGTAGCGGACCGTGACATCTTCAACGTCAAAACAGCCCGCGCCAGTGCAGCCCCCGGCTCATTCAGGCAGCAGAATATGGCGGACGCCCTCTATATCGGCGGCTTTCTCAACGGCACACCGCAGGATTATCTCTGGTTTAGTGAAAACGGTATTGCGCTAAAAACCAGTGGCACATTCAGCATCGATGCCCAGACCACGCACATCACTGGTCCTGTCTCAATAGACGGCCCACTCACCGTCTCGCAGGACGCCACCGCAGGCGGTATTTCTCTCACACACCACACCCACCCCGGCGTCCAGCCCGGTTCGGGCACAACCGGCACCCCGCAGGGTTAAGGTGAGGCTGAGCACGGTAACAATGGGCTCGATAACACGAAAGCGCAAGACAGCCTTTCCCATAGCGTCTCTTGCAGAAGCTGGTTCGCACAATAAAAAACCACGACCCCGGAGAAATCCAGAGTCGTGGTTTCTATATTTCTTAAATGCAGTATCAGATTTTTGTTCTTGAACAGCACGGGACACAGGCGGAATATTAGCCCAGAGCCCAGAGCCCAGAGCCCAGAGCCCAGAGCCCAGAGCCCAGAGCCGCGGGAAGACTTAGACCGTTTTCTTCCCGCTCGTAACCGTCTGGAAAAGAAAAAAGATTTTCTGTCCCTGCTTACGCTGCTCACACAGAATGAACAGACGCCTCACGGTCCCAGAACCGCAGTTTCCGGCAGGCGGCCACAAACCCATCCGCATCTTTTCCGGATTTCAGTTCAATCACGCCCCCATCCATCGCATCATCGACCACACCGGCACGTTTCAGCAGCGGCAGGGCATCAGACGTGTAGCCAATAAATTTGGCATGGGCATAAGCATCGGTCACAAAATCCCGTGCATCGGCGTCCTGCGCAAGCTGCTTTGCGCCGTCGGCGGAGGGCAGAAGAACCACCGCGTCAAACAGCACGGAGGGACCACCCGGCACACGCTGGGCCGCAGGCACATGCTTGCCATCAGCGGTTTTGATGCCGCCAATCTGCGGCGCAATCAGTTCGACCTCAGCGCCTTCCGCTTTTGCGGCTTTCTGTAAGGCTTCCAGCAAGGCCCCATCGGCCCCATTGGTTGTCAGCACACCAATTTTGCGGCCTGCAAAGCTTTTGGGGCCATTTTTCAGGATGCTAAGAGCCGGGGAGGGCGGCAGATCAACCACCTTCCGCGCGGGTGGTGCGGCCTCTGGCAGCGTGTCCAGCCCCAGACCGTCTGCCACCGCTTTCGCCAGCCCTTCATCAATAGTGCGCAGGTGCGAGACGACGCGGCTGCGGATCGCGGGTGTTTCCACCTTGCTCAGTTCAAAGGTGATGGCCATTTGCACATGCGTCTGCTCCACCTCGGTCTGGCTTTTGTAAAACTGGCGGGCCTGACTGTAATGGTCCGCAAATTTTTCAGACCGCACCCGTTCCTTCTGGCCACTCACGTCCGCCGGGAATGTCCTGAACCCCTTTTCCGGGTTTTCACGCGGGCCGCCAGCTTCTCCACCCCAGGAGTTCGGCTCGTAGTTCACGCGCCCTTTCGGGTTATGCATGGCCATATGCCCATCCTGCTGAAGGGTATGGAAGGGGCATTTGGGCGCATTGATCGGGATATGCGTAAAGTTCGGTCCCCCCAGCCGTTTAAGCTGCGTGTCGAGATAGGAGAAGTTGCGGCCCTGCAAAAGCGGGTCGTTGGTAAAATCCACACCCGGCACAATATTTTGTGTGCAGAACGCAACCTGCTCGGTTTCCGCAAAGAAGTTATCCACCATGCGGTCCAGCACCAGACGCCCCACGGGCTGCACCGGCAGCACTTCTTCGGGGATCAGCTTGGTGGCATCCAGAATATCGAACTCAAACCGGTCCGCAAATTCGTCGTCAAACAGCTGAACACCCAGCTCCCATTCCGGAAAATTGCCGGACTGAATGGCGTTCCATAAATCACGACGATGAAAATCCGGGTCAGCCCCGCTGATTTTCAGGGCTTCATTCCACACAACCGACTGCAAACCCATTTTTGGTTTCCAGTGGAATTTGGCGTAGGTGGACTGGCCCGCCTTGTTCACAAAGCGGAAGGTATGCACCCCAAACCCTTCCATAAAGCGGAAGGAGCGGGGGATGCCGCGGTCGGACATCACCCACATGATCATATTCATGCTTTCCGGGGTGAGGGAGATAAAATCCCAGAAATTATCATGCGCCGACTGCGCCTGCGGAAAGGCCCGGTCCGGCTCTTCCTTCACCGCATGCACCATATCCGGAAACTTGATGGCATCCTGAATAAAGAACACGGGGATATTATTCCCCACAATGTCCCAGTTGCCTTCCTTGGTATACAGCTTGACGGCAAAGCCCCGCGCATCCCGCGCGAGGTCGGTCGAGCCCTTGCTGCCCGCCACGGTAGAAAAGCGGACAAACGCCGGAACGCGCTCGCCCTCACGCTGCAACACATCCGCGCTGGTAATGTTGGAGAGCGAGTTGGTCAGTTCAAAATAACCATGCGCTCCATAACCACGCGCATGCACAACACGCTCCGGGATGCGCTCATGGTCAAAATGGAACAGTTTTTCCCGAAAATGGAAATCTTCCGTCAGGCTCGGCCCACGCGCACCGGCCTTCAGCGTGTTCTGGTTGTCAGAAACCGGCACACCCTGCTGCGTTGTCAGGGTTGGGACGTCACCGCCCGCCGTCTGGTGCGTTTCTCCGCCCGCACCGCGCTGCACGGTTTCCTCTCCCAGCGTCACGGTTGTCTGGTCAGTATGGGCTGATCTGGCGCTCATGGTCATCTGCCTTTGCCTGCTGGACTATACAATAAGGGTTCAGTTCAGAATGATGCAGTCTTAAGGCCACCTTTTTAGGCTGCACAAAATGCCGCACAGCGTTCAGGGCGTGCAGAACGGGGTCTGCTCTTCAAACGTCACGCTGGCGCTAAGGTTGCCTGCGCCGCTGCGGCATCTGGCGGATAAACCCTATTCAGTTTTCAGGGGTGTCCGGGTTGTGGCCCTGCGTGGTCACCCATAGCGTTCCGGCACACTTGTCCGCAGCGTCTCTTCTCAGCGCATCGCGTCCTCCGTCACACCCACACACATAAAAGACCCTCAGAATGCAAACCCTGCTTCTCGACAGATCAACATGGGATCTGGTGGTTGACGCCAGCGGCAGCATTGCCGTCGCGTCAGCGCCCTATGCCGTCGCCCAGAACGTCGCCTGCGCGGTGCGCGTCTTTCTGGGGGAGTGCTGGTACAACACTACACTCGGCCTGCCTTATCTCACCGCCATTCTGGGGCGCACTCAGTCTGCGGCTCTGTTCCGCGCGGATGTTGAGCAGACGGCCCTCGGTGTGGACGGCGTGGCGCAGGCTGTCTGCGTTCTCACCGGCCTCAGCCCGGCCCGCCGCCTGTCCGGCGTGATCCAGCTTACTCTTACCGATGGGAGCCAGACCGTTGTCAGCCTCTGAACCCTCTGCCAGCCTGTCCTCCTCCGGTACAGCCTCTTCCGGCACCACGTCTGTCCCGGCTCCTGTGCTGGATGCCACGGGCTTCATCATGCCGGAAGAAGCCGATATGCTCACCGGCGTTCTGGCTGATATCAACGCCGCTTTTGGCAATACCCTGACAACGGACCTTTCCACGCCACAGGGCCAGCTTGCCATGTCGCTCACCGCCATTCTGGGGGATGCGTATGACCAGTTTCTGGCCCTCGCCAACGGCGTGGACCCGGCCCGTGCTGAAGGCCGGATGCAGGATGCCATCGGGCGTATTTATTTCATGTCCCGCCTGCCTGCCACGCCCACAACCGTCACCTGTGTCTGCACCGGGGCGGCGGGTACAGTCATTCCGCAAGGCACGCTGATTACGGATCAGTCCGGCAACAGCTACACAGCGAACACGACCCTGACACTGGATGGCACCGGCACAGCGCAGGGGCTTTTTACCTGCACCAGCGCGGGGGAGGTTGTGTGCCCGGCTGGCAGTGTGCGTATCAGCCAGTCCGTGGCCGGGTGGAGCGGGGTGAATAACCCGGTTGCTGGCGTTACAGGCCGCGCGGTGGAAAGTCGCACAGCCTTTGAGGCCCGGCGTAAAACATCGGTTGCCGCAAACGCCATTGGCCCGCTGGATGCCATTTCCGCTGCTGTTCAGGCTGTTTCCGGGGTGACGGATGCCTATGTGACAGATAACAGCACCGCCGCGAGTGTCACGGTCAACGGTGTAACACTCGCGCCGCATAGTCTGTATGTGTGCGTCAATGGCGGCGCGGATGCGGACATTGCTCTGGCCATCCTGCGCAAAAAGCCACCGGGCTGCGCCTGTAATGGCAGCACCAGTGTCACGGTCACAGACCCGGCCAGCACCTACGGAACACCGCCGAGCTACACAGTCAGTTTTCAAAGGCCTGTTGCCACGCCGGTCTATGTCACAGTGCGTCTCGTTGCCTCCGCTGCCGTGCCGTCAACCGGGACATCGGATATTCAGGCTGCCGTACAATCTGTTTTTCTGGGGGATGATGGCGGAACCCGCGCACGGATTGCCAGCACACTCTATGCAAGCCGGTTTTATGCGGCTGTCTCGTCTCTTGGCGGATGGGCCCAGATTACGGAAATCACGCTTGGCACCAGCGCAAACCCCACGGGCCTATCCGTGCAGATGCAGGCAAACCAGATCCCGACGCTGGATAGCACCACCATCAGCGTGGAGTTTGTCTGATGCAGAGCGTGCAGAAAACACTCCTCTCACAATATGCCTGCGCGCCGGGGATCAACGCGCTCATTACCGCGTGGAATCAGGCTTTTGATCCGGTTGATCTGATCAGCCAGTGGTATGACCATATCTGGAACATCGCTACGGCGCAGGGATATGGGCTGGATGTGTGGGGCCGGATTGTCGGCGTTCAGCGTGTCCTGACAATTTCGTCTGAAAACTTCGTCGGGTTTTTAGAGGCGGCTGACCTGACGGAACAGGGCTTTAACACGGCCCCCTGGTATAACGGCACGGCGACAAGCAGCAATGTGCGCCTGTCTGATGAAGGGTTCCGTCAGCTCATTTACGCCAAGGCAATGGCCAATATCACGGATGGTTCTGTCCTCAGCCTGAACGCCATTCTCATGGCGCTGTTTGCCGGGCAGGGCGATGCGTGGGTGGAAGACCACGGCACAATGAGCATGAGCTACGTTTTTAATTTTATCCCGACCGATGTGCAGATTTCCATTATCCAGAGCAGCGGTGTTCTGCCGCGTCCGGCCGGTGTGGCCGTCTCTTACGCCATCAGGGGGCATGCATGAAGCAGTCTGATTTTCCCGCCCGTCTCGCCACACCCATTGCCGCAAATGCCGCGGGGAGTGACATTGCGGCCATTCCCGCAACACAGGCCCATCCGGGGGATGGCACGGCCTCGCTCGCGCTGGGCTTTCCGCCGGAAACCTTTATAGCCCGTTCCGCCGGGGGCGTGCCCCCGCGCGGGCAGGATATGAACGGCCTGCTCAACCTTATTTCCAAAATTCTCCGCGCGTATCAGGCCGGATGCTGGGGAATGTTTGATTCGGGCTTTGCTCAGTCCATCGGCGGCTATCCCGCCGGTGCTGTTGTGTCGGGGACTACCCCCGGTACCTTCTGGGTTTCCACAACGGATGATAACGTCTCCACCCCCGGTGCGTCAGGCGCTGCATGGCAAAACCTGTTTACCGGATATCTGCCTTTGTCCGGAGGCGTTGTCTCCTGGCTGACAGTGGAAGGGGCTCTGGTGCAGGAAGGGTTTGACGGGGTCTTTGCGCAGGCCAGCCCCACGAACCCGCAAATCGGGGATTATATCAACTATCCAACCTTTTCTTCCAAAGCCAAAGGGCGGGGCGGGCAGTTTTCAATGGGCCTGCAGGAGCAGGTGGGCACAACCTTCCGGGCTGTGCTCTCCCTGCAATTTAATGACGGGACATGGCGTTATATCCGGTGGAGCCAGAACCAGCGCCTGAATGACAGTCAGTACGGGGATGTCGCGTATGTGTCAGACCTGCAAAACTATGCCGCCAGATCTGATCTCCAGAATTACGCCACACACGCGGACCTGCAAAATTACGCGCCCGCCTCAAGCCTTCAAAACTATGTCGCGGCGACAACCTACGCGAGTGACTTCGCAACATCTGATAATCGTGTGATCAATCTGGCCTATGGCCACCGCATACAGGCGTTTACAGTGCCTAATGTTGTCCATGCCGGAAGTGGCACAAATTACGTGACGTTCCCCGTTGCGTTTTCCGGCACGCCTGTCGCGGTTGTCGCCAATGCCAGTCAGAACGGGGATATGGATGTATGGACGTACAACTGGTCCAGCACACAATTTGCCATCAATATTCCGCCGGACAGTAATTCATCCAATGAAACTGTCTCGATTATTGCGATCGGACCACGCTAATGACAGACATAAAAACACGTTATCCAGACCGTTATTATGCGGCGTATGATCTGTCAGCCACCCAGCCCACCCCGGTAACAGGCTGGTATGATACATGGGGGATGAGCAGCGTCGCAACCGTGCCACCTGTGTCAAACCTGCTTCCCGTCAGCGCGGAAGACTGGTCTGATACCACGTCTTTCCGCCTGCCGACGGGCCGCGGCGTGCTGGCGGGAAAAGTGATTGACTACACAGCCCCTATCCCGCCCGTGCCGCTGGCAACACAGGCCCGCAACGCACTGGTCACGGCCCGCCAGACCGTGTGGGAAGAGTATGGCGCCCTGAATGACCCGACCCCGCAGGTGTGGGTGGATTACCTCAAAGCTCTGCGGGGCATTGCACAAGGGCAGGAGACAAGCTGCACAACCCTGCCGGAGCCCCCGGCATGATCCCGCCTCTGGCATCTCCCAACTGGCAGCCCGCCCCGGCCCGCACACTCCCGCTCACACCGCCACCCGGCCTGCGCCTGCGGGGGTTGGTGGCGGAAGACCTCTGCCTTGCATGGGCGCCCAAAGCCAGCGGCGATAATCTGGATTTCAGCCTGAACCCGGAAAACTGGCTCTATGGCACAGGAGATTCCCTCACCTCTGTTTCCGCCCGCGTGCTTACGCTCACCGGGGCCGTGACAGACCTGACCGTTCTGTGGGCCACGCTTTTGCAGGGGCAGGCCTGTCTTTTTCTGGGGGGCGGCGTGCCGGGCACTGTGCAGCAGGTTCAGGTGTGCGTTACCACGCAGCAGGGGCGTAGCCTCGTGCAGCCTGTCTCCGTGGCCATTCTGGCGGACACGCCTGCGGCGCAGCCGCAGCCCGTCCCGCGTCTGGCCGATGGTACGCCCGTGCCCCCCAATGCTCTGGCGTTGCCGGGCGGTGCGATCCTCACCGGCCCCTCCGGAACCCCTTATCTTATCGCGTAACGGGAGAACCCATGTCCGGGTCAAACAGTTTCACGGCATCCACGCCCAGTGGTATGCCGCTTTCGGCGTTGCCGGTGCAGTCTCAGCCTGCCCCGGCTGATCTTGTTTTTGGTATCTTCAGCGGGCAGGGGCAGTTTGTCCCGCAATCTGCCATCTGGACAGGGGCCGTTTCCAAAACAGGTGATACGCTTACAGGCTTGCTGAGCTGCGCTCTTGCGCCGACGGATAGCACCCATCTGGTCAACAAGGCCTATGTGGACGCACAGGGCGGGCAGGTGAGCGGTATTGTCTCAACCCTCGTCACACAGGCGCAGGATGCCGCCACACAGGCACAGACAGCCTCCTCCCGCGCGGCCGGAGCCGCGTCAACCGTTGTCGCGGCACAAAAGGGTGTTCCCAATGGTCTCGCCACACTCTCGCAGGAGGGCAATCTGGTGCTGGGTGGTCTGGACTGTCTGGGGGTGCGGAACGGGCATGTGCTGATGGCCATGGACCTCCCCACCACAGATCCCGGTATCTCCGGTGTCTGGTGGAATAACGGCGGCTATCTCTGCATTTCACAAGGCACGTCTGCATGACATCTCTTTTTAAAACCCGTTTTCTTCTCAGCCTGTGTTCCGGTGTCGCGCTTGTGGCCGGGGCGGGGGTTGCGGCATTTGCGCGGCCTAACCATCTGCTCCCGCAATATCAGGTGCTTGGTCAGGCAACACAGTCCGCGCAGTCCACGGATACGGCGGCGACTGCCACCGCCAACACCACCACAACCACCACACCGGCATCTGCCGTTCCGTCTTCCGGCTCTGGTGCAACCGCGTCTACCCAGACGGGGGCTTCAGCCTCCTCAGCTTCGGCCTCGCCTCTGCTCGCCAGAACGGCGCGTCTGCGCAGTGTTCTCATGGCGTCCCCGCTGGCCAGCAGCGCCCCCACCTATGGCCCCACCCGGCCTCCGGGCGGGCTTGATGCGGCAACCGGCGTACCGGCTTTGTGGCAGAATGCGACCATTGGCCAGATCGGCGCGATGGCGGATGGCAGCGTGCAGCAGTCGGACAAAAATAGTCCAAACGGCGTTGCGGGGCTGGATGCCACCGGGGTAATGACAGCCCCGGTCTCAGGAGATCTGTCCTCCGCCACCGCACGGATTAGCGCAGCCGGGGCCGTTGGCAGGCCGCTGGCCGAGCGCTTTGCCGACCAGCTGAACGCGAAGGACTTCGGTCTGGCGCTGGACGGTAAAACGGATGATACCGCCGCCCTTCAGGCTGCCAAAAATGCTGCGGCGTCCGGCGCGGTCATTCAGCTTCCCGCCGGAAAACTTGCGCTGAAATCAGCCCCTACGGGCAGCACGCCTAACCTGTGGCAGGCGAATGGCACCTTGCAGGCGGATGGCGGGCCGCTGCTCAGTCTGGGCACGGATGTGCTGGAAAGCACGCTGGAAGGAGGCAAATATTTTGTGCGCGGCCAGACAGCGGCGGATATGCCCCCAGTGCTGCGCAAGGATCTGGATATTACGCATTCTGGCGGCACGGCCGGATTTGTCATGAATCTGGAAAAAGGCAACTGCACCATTCCGTCCGTGGGGGCCGCGCTGAATGATTATGTCTGGTGCCACTCCACCGTGCTGAATAGTGCGGCCTTTGGTGGCGGCCAGCATGTGGCGCAGGCCAGCATGGCGCAGAGACCCGCCAATGCACTGGCGGACGGCAAAGGCTCCCGCTCCCAGATCTGGGCCGGGTATGATGAAACCCGTGATGATACCGGCCAGCCTTCCAATATTGCAGGCAGTCTGGTGGGGCGGGAAATTGATATTTACGCCAACGCGGATGATCCCAATAACTGGCGTATTGGCCTCCAGCTTCAGATTGCCGGAGCAGACAGCGCCGGCACCCCCGGTCGCATTGGTAAAGGCATTGCGCTGGGCAATAATGACAGCACAAGTGCGTATGGCATCATGATTGATGCGGCAGGCCGGTTTGATACTGCGGGGATTGACCTCTCCCGCAGCACGCCGGTCAATAATGCGCCGGTGCTGAACATTGGCGCAAACCGGAATCTTGCGTTCAGTGATGATCACAAACCGCATTTTCAGTTTGATTCCGCCGCCTATACCCTGCGCTACTGGTATGACACCACACCGCTTTTTTCTGTCGGCATGAACGGGGATGTCACCACCGCGATTGCCAACCCCGGCAGCGGTGTGGCGTGGACACTGGGCGGGCAGGCACTGATCGGTCTCAATCTGAGCAGCCTGACTACACCGGAAGCCGTGCGTCTGGGGGCAGGGCAGGCCCTCTCATGGGAACCAACGGCTGCTGTGCAAACCCGTTTTGCTGACGGCAAACTGACAGAGCAGGTCGCCGCCGGAGTGGCCCGCACACTGGACACGCAGGGGAATGAGACCATTCCCGGTGCAGCCCATAACAGTCAGACAGTCGTCAGCCTCAGCCAGCCCACCGCATCCGCTTTTGTGGCTCAGGGTAAGGCCGCGATCGGGCTGGATACCACGAGCCTTACCGCACCGGATGCGCTGCGTCTTGCCGGAGGGCAGGCCGTATCGTGGGAGCAGACGGCAGCCGTGCAAACCCGTTTTGCCAACAGCACATTGCAGGATACATGGGGTGGCGCTGCTCTGCGCACGCTGGACCAGAGCGGGAATGAAACCGTGACGGGCAGCACCCTGAACAGCGGCATGACCACCCATGTGAACAACAGTTCCGCTAGTGCTGTGACAGTGAGTGGCACGGCTGGCATCGGGGTCAACCTGTCCGGGCTGGCAACAGCACAGGCCCTGCGGCTGGGCAGTGGTCAGGCTGTGGCATGGGAGCCTACGGGGGTCATCACCACCGGCTACACCGCCACCGGTCTGCGGGACGCCAATGGCAGCACAACCCTGCGCGCGCTGGATACAGCGGGGAATGAAACGCTGAGCGGTGCCTTAACCCCCGCGGCCGGTGTCCGCCTGCCCACCTTCTCCCGTGCGGCCATCAAAGGCATGAGCAACCTGCCCATTGGCACCACCCTCTACGACGCGGATGATGATACCCCGGCCATCTACACCTCCGCCGGGTGGAAACTGGCGACGCTCAGCGCGATTCCCTGATCTCTGATTACCTGAGCGTCCGCTCACGCCCGGTCTCCGGCCCTCAGGCTGTAAAAACGGCGCGTGGGCGGCCCGGCAGGCGGCTAAAAAAGGCGGATTGATCAAAGATGGCTTCCGTAGCCTTATAACATTTATCCTTCATAGGAATAAATGTTATTATTTTTGAGAAAACCTGAGTCAAAAAAGGTTTTTCAGATCCCTCCGGGTGGAAACAGAATGCTCTGCCGCTCTTACAGGCACAGCATTTTTCCTGTAGAACGGCAGCCAGTGACATTTTTCAGACATATTTCATCATAGCCCTTTCACGGCTGCCGCTCAGACCTGTTCAGCTCAATGGATCTCAAACGTCATGGCGCAAATTATCGTCTCCTCCGGTCAGTCTTCCTCCGGCCTGACCATCAGCGGGAATGACTCCCTGCTCGTTCAGTCTGGCGGCACAGTGCAGAATACTGTTCTGCAGGGCAGTGAAAACGGCATGGGCAACGGCCCGACGGAAGAGGTGCAGGGCAGCAGCATCGCCACACAGATTGGCAGCGGCTCCCAGACGATTGACGCGGGCGGCTCCGCTCTGAGCGCCACGGTCGGCTCGGATGGTGTTCAGGCTGTGCAGAATGGCGGGTCCGCCAGCTTCACCACAATCCAGAGTGGCGGGGAAGTTGACGTCGGGGATCAGGAGGCAGATCCGGACGCCGCTCTGGCCGTTATCACCTCCGCAACGGTCCAGTCCGGCGGTGAGCTTGATATTTATAATCAGGGCGTCGCGTCCGGCACAGTGGTTTCCGCCGGCGGAGGGCTGGATATTGCCGAAGGCGGGCTGGCGTCCGGCGATACTATTCTCTCAGGCGGCGTTCTGCTCGTCGGGCTGGGCGGGTCCGCCACGCATGAGACGGTTCAGGCTGGCGGCCTGATTATCAAATATGCCGGTGCAACGCTCACGGACACCAACACAGATGGCGTTCTGGCCGGTGTTGTTGTGATGGATGATGATGACAGCGTGGTGTCCTCCTGGCTTCAGTCCGGAGATGCAACGCTCAATAATCTCGATCTGTCCACGTTAAGTGGCCCAAATGAGTATGACGGGCTGGATGTGTTTGTCGGGGGTGGAGAAACCGTCAACACCCTTACGCTGAACTCCGGCATGGACGTCGATATTGCCGGCACCGTGAACGGCCTGACGAGCGGATACGCCGATGTCTTTCAGGGTGGCGTTCTGACGGGTGTTATCTCTTCTGTTGAGGTGACAAATCAGGGTGGCCTGATTTCCGGCGCAACGCTGACCCAGAGCGCAAGTCTGGTGAATTCGGGCGGGCTGGTTGCGCAGGTCACGGTGCAGAGCGGCTCCTTTGTGACGATTGGTATGCAGCCGCAGCAGGACGATGATGATGATGATGACGGCCCCACCCTGCCTGCCGCACAGGCTTCGGGCATGGTCGTTCTCTCCGGCGGGCAGATGACGGTTCTCTCCGGCGCCAGTATTGCCGGGGATACCATTTCTTCTGGCGGCTTTGTGTATCTGTCCGCCGGGGCCTCCGCGTCTCATGAAACCATTGCCGATGGCGGTATTCTGATCCGTGAAGGCAATACCACTGTCAGCAGTATAGATGGCACGCTGGCCGGGCTTGTGGTGGCGGACAACAGAGGGGCAGTCAAACAGGTCTTCTTCCAGTCGGGCTCTGCCACGCTCAGCGGCCTCACGCTGGATATGGACAGCGCAACCCCGTCCGGCGGCACCGTGACAGTGGGGTACGGTGAAACGGTTGAAAGCCTGACCCTGACGGGCAGCAGCTACACCACCCTTAATATTGCAGGCACAGTATCCGGCCTGACGGCAGCGGGCACGCAGGCAACCCTCCTGCAAGGTGGCGTTCTGGGCGGTACCCTTGCCAGAAGCAGCCAGACCGGCGTGAACTGGTTCTCCGTGACGAATAGTGGGGGCAGCATTTCCGGTGCGGTGCTGGCCAGCGGTGTGAGCCTTGCGAATGCCTCTGGCCAGATTGACGGGCTGACAGTGGCCAGCGGTGCCACGCTGTCATCAAATGATATGAACATGACCGGAGTTGTCGTGCAGAGCGGCGGCACGCTCCGGATTGATTCCGCAACCGATATCGGGTCCGCAGGCGGGGTGCTGGATATTGGCGCCAGCCTGTTTCTGGGCCAGGGCGTCAGCGCGGTCGAGTCTGGCGGCAGTCTTATTGTGTCCAGTGACGGTACTGTGGTGCAGACGTACACGCTGGACACCTCGGACGGCACACCCATTCTGCTGAATACAAGCAATGTCGCCATTTACGGGGAGACAAACTATACGCTGGCGGCGGGGCAGATTGTCTCTGCCGGGCAGACATCCTCAGGGTATGTTGTCAGCGCCGCAGGTGTGCAGATGGTGTCCGCCGGTGGCACCAGCCTCAGCACCACCATTCTTGGCAGCGGGCAGGAAGTGGTTTTTTCCAGTGGGGTGGCATCCGGCACGATTGTTCATTCGGGCGGGACGGAGACCATCAGCGCCGGTGGGTCGGCTGTCGGAGGCGTGATTTCCTCTTATGGGTCTGAGGTGATCTCAGCCGGTGGTTCCTCCCTGCAGACCGATATTTTGTATGGTGGCGCCCAGAATGTGACCACTGGTGGCACCGCATGGTCCGCCAAGGTTGAAACGGGCGGCACGCAGACTGTCAACGGCGGGACTGCGTCCGGCACACAGGTTAGCGGATATCTGTCTGTTTATGGTGGCCGGACTGTCTCTGCCGTGGTGTCCGGCGGCGCGACGGAAAATGTTGTCAGTGGTCAGGCGGTTGCCACCACCGTGCAGAGCAACGGCCAGATGGAGGTTGCACAACACGGTTCGGCTGTGAGTGCCGTTGTAGAAACTGGCGGGTTCCTGACAGATGCGGCCGGGGTGATAACCGGGACCACCGTCCAGTCCGGTGCAACGGCGCAGGTTTACGGGGCATCGTCTTACGTCTGGAGCAATGGCAGTTCGGTTGCAAGCACGGTTGTTGGCTCTGCGGTGTCAGACACCGTTCTGTCTGGCGGTGCTCTGCTGGTCGGCTCTGGCGGACGTGCGTCCGGGGATGTCATTTCCTCCGGTGGCTATGTGGAAGTGCTGTCCGGCGGCACCATTGCCAATGAGTCCGTGCAGAGTGGCGGCGTGATTATTCTGGATAACGGTGGCACCGTAACAGGCACCAATACGTCCGGTGTGCTGGCGGGCGTTGTGGTGCGGGACGGGCAGGGGAGCCTGATTTCCGCCATTGTGCAGTCGGGTGACAACACGGTCCATTCGCTGGATCTCACCTCGGTCGGCAGCGCCAATGTGGTCCATAGTACTCTGGTTGCTTCGGGTGAGACGGTCAGCGGTCTTTCGATCGGGAGTTCCGGACTGTACAGCTATCAGAACACGCTGAGCATCGGGGGTATTGTTTCCGGTCTTGCGATCAGGAACGTGAATACGACGATCCTGTCCGGGGGCGTGCTTGAGGGAGATGTCGCGCTGACAGGCGGCACAAACTCCAGTGAGACGTTTTACCAGTATACTTCTGTTGAGAATTCGGGCGGAACGGTATCCGGCGCGGACATTTTTCAGAATATCACACTACGGAATGAAAGTGCTGGTATTCTGAGCCACGTCACCATTCATAGTGGCGCGACGCTTCAGACGGTGGGGAACACTCTTTCTGACGTGCTCGTGCAAAGTGGCGGCACGATAGAAGCGTCTTTCCAGAGCGGTACCGGCCAGACGGGCGGCACTCTGGATGTTGGAGCGCACTTCGTAACAGATTATAATCTGTCAACAACGGTTGAGAATAACAAATTCTCTCTCTCAAGCTCAGGCACACTTCTTGAGCAGTTCAATATTGCTCTTTCTTCTGATGCGCAGACTGGTGAAACCGGCGTTCTTCTGGCGGGCAATAATGGATATTATACAGTCGCGGAAGGGTACGTTGTCAGCGCGGGCCAGACGTCAACCGGGCTGGTGGTGCCGGGTTCTCATGCGCTGGAGGTTGAGGCTGGTGGCACCAGTGTAGACGCCACGCTGTCTTCCCCTGCCAGCAACGGGTCCGGAACGATGGAAGATGTGTGGGGCAGCAGCCTCAGCACGCATGTCCAGAGCCAGACACAGCAGGTTATTCACTCAGGGGGCGTCAGCCTTCAGGCGACAATTCAGGACCACGCACAGCAGACCGTTCAGTCCGGTGGTGTTGCGTCCGGCGCCACACTGAGCGGGTGGTTTGCAGAGCAGACTGTGCAGAGTGGCGGCAATGCTGTCAGTGCGGTGCTGTCAGGCGGCGCGCAGCAATATGTTGACACGGGCGGTTCCGCGCTCAGCACAACACTGGCGTCCGGCGGTGAAGAAGTGATTTATTCGGGTGCGACTGCATCCGGGACGGACATTCAGTCCGGCGGGGTCACCTATGTCTACCAGCAGGCTACGCTGGATGGGTTCACCGTTGAAAATGGCGGCAGCCTGAGCGCGTATGGTCAGGTGCTGCACGGGACTGTGGAGAGCGGTGGCACCCTGAACTTTTTGAGCGCGTTGTCCGCGTCCGGCGGGAGTGTGCTGGCTACGGGTGTAACGGTGGATCTCGGGGCGCATATGACATTTGCCTCCGGTCTGTCCGGCCAGATTGAAAATAATACGCTGGTGCTGACCAGCGGTGGCGTCGCGGTGGAAAGTTTTGCCCTTGGTAACCTGCCGCCCAATGCCGGAGGGGAAACTCCTCTGCTGAAAGAAGTGACGTCCGGCTTCCAGACTTATTATGAACTGGATGATGGCACGCCCTGCTATTGCCCCGGCACGCTGATTGCCACCACCCGTGGCGAGGTTGCGGTGGAAGATCTGAAAATCGGGGACCGTGTGGTAACGGCCTCCGGCAAACGCCGCCCCATCCGCTGGATTGGTAACCGGGCGTATTCCGGCCGCTTTGCCGCGACCAACCCGGATGTTCTGCCCATTCTGTTCCGGGCCGGGTCACTCGGGGTCGGAGCCTCGGGCGAGGCTCTGCCACGGCGGGATTTAAGGGTCTCCCCGCTGCACGCCATGTATCTGGAGGGCGTTCTGGTGCCCGCGCAGGCGCTGGTGAATGGCACGTCCATTGTGCGGCTGACGCAGGTGGATCATGTGGCGTATTTCCATGTTGAGCTGAAAACGCATGACATTCTGCTGGCGGAAGGTGCTCCGGCGGAAAGCTTTGTGGATGATGATAGCCGCGGCATGTTCCACAACGCGCATGAGTATGCGGAGCGCTACCCCAATGAGCGTAAAGCCAGCGTGCAGTATTGCGCACCACGGGTGGAAGACGGCGCGCAGCTTGAGGCCATCCGCCAGCGGCTGAACAGCCTGCCGGTGGCGCAGTGCGTCAGCACAGCCCGCGCCGGATAAGCCGGATGCGGGGGTGTCTCTCTCAGGGAGACACCCCGCAGCTTGCCTAAAGGGTGTAGGGTGTCCTCACTAAAACCCCCAGCAAAGTCTAAGGGAACGCAATCCCGGCGCGGAAAGACTCTGCCAAAGCCTCTGCCAAACCCTCAGCCAGCGAAGGGTGCGCGTGCATCTGCGCCGAAGCCAGACTCTGCGTCTAAACCTAAACCTCAGCTTAAGCTTAAGCTTAAGCCTGAGCCGGAGGTCCCGCGTCAGAAGAAGCGGGATGTAGCCTCTGAGGTCCGGAAACCGCGTGTGCGGAAAACCGCTGTAAAAGCGGCGGCCTCGCCCCGTGTCGGGCCAGCGCTGGCGCGCCTGCGCGCACGCCAGAGAGCGGCATCTGCCAGAAGAACACGCGCAAAACAGCCGGAACAGAAAGCCGCTCCGGAGCGGATCTCTCAGGCAAAGCCGCGCAGCCGGAAACCGGACGGCAGGACAGCCGCAGTCTCACCTGCGGTTATTCAAAAAGCCCGCGTCCCTAAAACAGAGAGTGCGAAACCTTCCGGGAGCACACCGGCGCAGGCCACATCCGTCACACCGCCGCAGGTCATAAAAGCGGAACAGGCTTCCGGGCCGCGCTTCCCGCCATTACGGGGGCATCTGGACGTGCGGGAGCGCGGGCGGCTGGCAGGCTGGGCGAGTGATGGCTCCGGCAGGCCGGTGCGGCTGCGGGTGCTGGATAATGGCGTAACGCTTGGCACAGTGCTGGCGCAAACCTTTCGGGCTGATTTGAAAAAAGCCGGATTTGGCGAGGGTCAGTGCGCCTTTGAATTTATTATTGAAGGCGGCCTGTCCGACACGGAAGACCATGCCATCCGCGTGGAACGGGTGGAAGATCACGCGGCCCTTGTGGGCTCCCCGTGGATTGTCCGGGCAAAACGCCAGCCTGTGGCCCCGGCGCGGGCCGTCGCCCCGCTGCCGTTACCATCAGCAGAGTGCGGGCAGGGCTATCTGGATTATGTGGACCATCGGCGTGTCTGCGGCTGGGCGCAGGATGCCGCGCGCCCCCACCTGCCGGTAACAATACAGATTCTGGATAACGGCGTTCTGGTAACACGGGTTTTGGCAAACCGCTACCGGGGGGATCTGGATGTGGCCGGGTCTGGCGGCGGGCGACACGGGTTTGACTGCCTTCTGCCCGTGCCCTTTACCCCCACAGAGCGGCATGTGATCCGCGTCCTGCGGGATGAAGACGGCGTGGAACTGCGCGGCTCCCCGTGGGTTCTGGACCCTGTTGCGGAGCTTGGGGCTGATGTGCAGGACGCCTTTGCCCGCATTGTCCAGAATCTGCATGGCCGAAAAAACTCTGAGCAGGCGCTGGGGTTTCTCATGGAGCAGGTGACAGCGCTGAGGCAGAAAATAGCGGATCAGGCGACGGGCCGCCCCCGCAAGGCGCAGGAGCGCGACCAGGCTGTGCGCTCTGGCATCCGTGCAGCCGGGAAAGCGAAGGCACAGGCGGCAGGGCGTATCCTGTTTGTGGATGACTATTTCCCCGATCCAACTCGGGATGCCGGGTCTCAGGCCATTTTTTCCCATATGCAGGCGGCGCAGGCACTGGGGCTGGAGGTGGTGTTTGCTGCGTCCCGGGAGCAGGTTGCGCCCCCGGCTGCACGCGCCCTGCTGGAGCGGGCGAAAATATCGGTCTGGAGCCTGCCCTTCTGTGCGTCGGTTGAGGAAGGACTGAGGCTGGAACAGCACGGTTTTGCCTGCGTGTATCTGCATCGTGTGGGGATTGCGTCCCGCTATATGGATCTGGTGCGGCTGTATCAGCCCAAAGCGCGTGTGATCTATAGCGTGGCGGACCTGCATTTCCTGCGGCTGGAGCGGCAGGCGCGGGAAATGGAACAGCCGGAACTGCTGCCGCGCGCAGCCAGAGTGCGGCTGCTTGAAGGGCTCGGCGCATTGCAGGCCAATGTCACGCTGACCCATTCCCCCGTAGAGGCTGCGCTGCTGCACCAGCTTGCGCCGGGCGCGCGGGTTTGCATCGTGCCATGGTGTGTGCAGACCGTCCGCAAAAAGCCGCGTCTGGCTGGGCGGCGCGGCGTGGTGTTTGTGGGGCATTACGCCCATGTGCCGAATGTGGATGCCGCGTTCTGGCTGGTGCGGGAGGTCATGCCGCTGGTCTGGGCGCATGCGCCGGATATGCCGTGTGTGCTGGTGGGCAGTTCCATGCCGCCCTCCGTGCAGGCGCTGGCAGGCCCGCAGGTGCAGGCTCTGGGGCATGTGCCGGATCTGGCGCCGCTTTATGCGCAGATGCGGGTGGCGGTTGCGCCCCTGCGGTTTGGGGCTGGCGTGAAAGGCAAGGTGCTGGACAGTTTTGCGGCGGGCCTGCCGTGCGTCATGACGCCTGTGGCGGCTGAGGGCCTCGCTCTGTCTGAGATTTTGCAACCCCTTGTGGCACGGGACGCCGCCGCGTTTGCGCGGGTGATTCTCGCATTGCAGGACGATGCGCGGGCAACGGCTGTGGCGCAGGCCGGGTGGGAGTTTGTAAAAGAGCATTTCTCCCGGAAAACCATAACAGGCAGCCTGAAAACAGTCTTTTTATGACGATTTCGTGCTGCCGCGTGTTCTGCTTGATCCGCCCGCCGCCGCTCCTGTAATCTGCCGGTGGGATTGTCCCGACCCCAAAAAGGCAGACAGGATTCATGACAAAAAAAGCAAAAATTGTCCTGCTTGCAGGTGGCCTTCTCTTTGGAGGCGCACTGCTTCCCTCCCACACGCCCGCACACGCCAGAACAGTGCATTTTACCCCGGATACAAACAGCGCTGTGGTTTCCGGCACAGTAGAAGGAACGGAGATGATCCCGTTCCGGCTGGCCCTGCGCGAGGGGCAGCGGCTGGATGTGCAGTGCCATTCCCGCAAGAAGGGGATCTTCTTTGTCGTCAAAGATCCCACCGGCGCTGTGATTTATAAGAGTGCGGAAAGCCCGCAGCCCGACAGGTGGACCGGACAGGCCAGTGCGCCCGGCCGGTACACGCTGGCGGTCTACCAGCAGCACCCGGCCACCCGTAAGGGGCAGACGGCGTTTTTCCGGCTGCATCTTACGGTTGCGGAAGCCTCAGCCGCCGGTTTTCTCCCGTAACGCGGCCAGCGCCATTGTGGTGGCGTGCGTCAGCGGTGCGGGCAGGGCAGTCAGCGGGAACCAGTCCAGACCGCCATGTTTGTGCGGCTCCTGCACACGCGCCTGCCCGGTAAAGCCGGATACGGTATAAACAGGGGCAACCCAGTGCGTGCCCGCAACCGTGTCAATCTGGTCCACAACACAGAGCAGGGCTGGCTGACGGATCACCAGCCCGGTTTCCTCCAGAACTTCCCGCGCAACGGCAGCGGGAACGGTTTCAAACGCATCGACCTTGCCGCCCGGCAGGCCCCAGCACCCGGCTTCCGGCGCGCGCAGGCGGCGCAGGAGCAGAATGGTTCCCTCCTGCAAAATCAATGCGCCACAGCCTAGTCGGGGTTCTCTCATTCGACGGGTCCTTCTGGTCCGTGGGTGGAGTGCCCTGCATATCCCGCTGCGGACTTTTACAAAACAGTGTGGTACACCCCCACCCTGCGGTGCGGGCAAAAAACTGCCTGACACGGGAGCGGGGCGAGACAGGAAGGCAGGGTGCGGACAATGACGGTGGGGAAAACTTTCAAGGCTCTTCTGGACCGGGCCAATGAGAGCATTGCTGTCAAAATGACCATGCTGTTTGGCAGTATCTGGTGCGTGTACGTGTTTTTTGTGTTCTCGCTGATCCCGGTTCTGGTGCCGCAATGGCAGAATACCCTGCTCTATATCAGCAACTGTATCCAGCTTGTCGCGTTACCAGCGCTTATGGTGGGCAATGCCGTTCTGAGCCGGGGCGCGGACAAGCGGGCGGCGGAAGACCATCAGGCGCTGCTGGAAATCCTGTCAGACGTGCGGGAGGAACTGGCGGACCTGAAGGACCGTACCGCGGGCCTCGCCCAAAGCACATCGGAAGCGCTGCAACGGCCTGAGCTGGAAAACGTGTCCATTTCCGACCAGACTTTTGTGGATGTGGAAGGCCAGAACAGCCGCGTGACGGACTGACTGGTGACGGACTAAATGGTAACTGACTGGCTGGCGGCTGGCGGGCTGGCGACTGACTGACGGTCTGGCAGACCCGCCTGCGGGGCCTGCCGGACAATAGAAGGGGCCGTTTCCGGCATGCAGGAGGCAGGCTTTTGCGGGAGTGCTGCGCATGACGTCTCTGGGCCTTTTCGCGCTGGTTATTGGACTGGCTTCTCTTTTTGCCCTGCTGAATGAGCGCCTGCTCCGGCTGCCGCTGACCATTGGTATTCTGGTGTTTTCCCTGCTTGCAGCGGCCCTGCTGCTGCTGGCGGAGGCTGTGCTGCCCGGTTCTGGCGCGGCACAGGCGCGTGCCCTGCTGGTGCAGATTGACCTGCCGCACACCCTGCTGGATGGCGCGCTGGCCTTCCTGCTGTTTGCCGGGGCGCAGACGGTGGATGTGCGGGCCTTATGGGGGCGCAGATACTCCGTGCTGGCGCTGGCCGTGCTGGGCACGCTTCTGGCGGTTCTGCTGTTTGCAGGCGGGATCTGGGGCGTGTTTGGCCTGCTGGGCTTTTCCATCTCCTTCCCATGGTGTGTGGTGCTGGGCGCTATTCTGGCCCCGACAGACCCTGTCTCCGTGGTGGGGATGCTGCGGCGGCTGGGGCTGCCTGGCCCCATACAGGCCCTGTTTGCGGGGGAAAGTCTGCTGAATGATGGCGTGGGCGTGGTGATTTTTACCGTAGCCCTCAGCGTGGCGATGGATGGCGGTTCGGCCCATGCTACCCGCCTTGCGGAAGCCTTTATGTGGGAAGTTGGCGGGGGCCTGCTGGTGGGGCTTGCGGGGGGTGGTCTGGCGCTGGCGGCGTTACGGGCCGTGCGCGATCATCACGTGGAACTGCTGATCTCTCTGGCACTGGCCAGCGGGGTCTACAGCGGTGCCGCCGCGTGGGGCATGTCCGGCCCGATTGCGGTTGTTGCGGCTGGGCTTATGCTGGGTGCACCCGTTGCGCAGGCCGCGCTGACTCCGCAGGGCCGGGTGGACCTCGCCGGGTTCTGGAGCCATGTGGATGAGGTTCTGAACGCCCTCCTGTTTGTTATTATCGGGCTTCAGCTCGTGGCCCTCAGCTTTGCCCTGCCGGTGGTGGCAGCCGCCTGTATCGCGCTGCCGCTGGCTGTGCTGGTGCGCGGGGCCAGCGTGCTTCTGGCCACACTCCCGCTGTATGTTCTGCGCAGGGAGCGTCTGGGCGTGCTGGCGGTGCTGACTGGCGGGGGCCTGCGGGGTGGTATTTCTCTGGCGCTGGCCCTCAGCCTGCCTGCCGGGCCGGAGCGGGAGCTGCTTTTGTGTGTCAGCTATAGTGTTGTTGTGTTTACCATTCTTGTACAGGGCATGACCATTCAGCCACTGGTGCGGAAATTTTATCCGGTCGGCCAGACCGGAGCAGAGAAAGGATAAACCCTGATGCGGGTGTGCGCTCACGCACGGCAGATCTTGCTGGCCACTGTTGTTTTTTCGGGCGTGGTGCCCGTTGCCACCCGTGCACAGGCAGCAGGGGGGGAGACGCAGGCCCGCAGCCCGGTGGCGGAGCGTGATGTGCAGCAAAGCACTTCGGCTACGGCCTCCCGGCGTGCGCGGGTCGGGAAGCCCGGCCACGTAGCAGCCGGTCACGCAGCAAAAGGGTCGGGTGTGGCGCGCGTCGGAAGGGGTGTTCAGGCGCACCCGGCCGCATCCGGCCCGGTGCAGGCGCAGGGGGCGGAGCATGTGGACGTGCATGCGGACCCCGTGGCGCTGCATGCGGGCGGCGGGCTGCTGCGGCCGCAGGATGCGCCAAAGGCGATCAGTGTTGTGGGGGCGGATTTTATCGGGCGGCAGGCTCCGTCCGCCACGGCGTTTGATCTGGTGGCTCTGCTGCCGGGGGCCAATGTGGCCTCGTCCGACCCGCTGGGTTTTTCACCCCAGACCAATATTTCCGTGCGTGGCCTGAACGGGGACGCCATTGGCTATGTGCTGGAAGGCGCACCGCTGAACGATATTGCCTATTACACCGGCTATCCCAGCCAGTTTGCCGATAGTGAGAACTATGACAGCATTGCCCTTCAGCAAGGGGCTGCGGATCTGGACAGCCCGGTGCTGAACGCGGCAGGCGGGCTGATGAGCCTGCGCTTCCGCACCCCGGCGGAAAAGGCCGGGGGGCAGGTGGATATCTCCTATGGCTCCTATGACACCAACCGTGAATATATCCGGCTGGAGAGTGGCGAGATTGGCAAAACCGGCCTGCGCGGCTTTGTCTCTTACTCCCACGCGGCCAGTGATAACTGGCGCGGGCCGGGGCGGGATGTGCGCCAGCACGTGGACTTCAAGCTGCAAAAGGACTGGGGGCGGGGGAATACGGCCTCGTTCCTCGGCTCATGGAATCAGGCGATTGACAGTTATTACCCGCAGGTTTCCAAAGAAAGCTGGGCGCAGGACGGGATTCACGGCGCGAATAATCTGGCCCGGCGCTACGATATGACCAATGCGGCGGCGGGCACGGATTACTGGCGGTTGTATCGCCAGCCCGAGCGCACGCTCTATCTGGCCGCGCCGGTCAGCCTGCATCTGGCGCATGGCCTGACGCTAAAGGCCACGCCCTACGCGCAGGGCGCCTATGGCAACGCCCCCGGCGGCACGCAGATCCCGACCTCCGGCCTGTATAACGGCACCCAGCCTCTGGCGGATGCCCTGACGCTGCCCAGCACGCAGGATGGCTGGGCGACTGTCCGGGCGGATTACACCCAGCGCAGCTACCGTTCCGGCTTTACCGCCGCACTGGACTGGAAGCGCGGCGTGAATGATCTGGTGCTGGGCTACTGGTATGATTATTCCGACGATACTGAAAAGCAGCAGTTTACCGCTGTGTCCGATGGAGGATATGCCGCCAATATCTGGGGCAATGGCGGGGTGAGCGGCATTCATCTGTCCGACGGGTCTCTGCTGCTGGGCACCAATAACCACACCGTGACGCAAACCAATGCGCTGTTTCTGGGTGACCGGCTTTCCCTGCTGCATGACCGGCTTTTGCTGACGGCAGGCTTTAAGGAAGTAATGATGACGCGCACCGGCACCAACGCCATGCCGGGTGCGGCCTATCATGCCAACACCAACAGCGCGGTGCCGCTGCCGCGTCTGGCGGCGCGTTTCCAGATTACGCCGCATCATCAGGTATTTTTCAGTGCGACCACCAATTTCCGTACCCCTGCGGAAACAGCGTTGTATGATGTGTTTGACCCGACCTCCGGCCAGACGGAAAGTAAGGGCAGCACGCATGTCAAAAACGAATATTCCATCTCGGAAGAGTTGGGCTACCGCTACGCGGATGATCGGTTTGTAGGCAGCGTCACGCTGTTCAACTACAATTTTACAAACCGGCAGGTTGCAACGCTGATTTCAGAAAACGGTTCTTTTGTACAGTCCACCATGAACGCGGGCGGTCAGACCAGCCGGGGCGTGGATGTGGAGTTTGGCCTGCGCCCCTGGCATCACCTCAGCCCGTATGTCTCGGGCGAGTATCTGCACGCCACCATTGATAATGATATCGAAACGAACGGAGACCTGCTGCCCACACGCGGCAAAACCGCCGTGCGCAGCCCAACACTTCAGGCAGCGGCAGGCCTGACGTACGATGACGGGCACTTTTTTGGGATGGCGACCGTCAAATATACCGGCCACCAGTACGCGACGTTCATGAATGATGAGCGCATGTCCGACCATGTGACAGGCAATCTGGCCGTGGGCTACCGGCTGGCGGATGTGGCGATGCTGCACAAGCCGGAATTCCGCATGAATTTTATCAATATCAGTAACCAGCATTACCTGTCCGGCGTGGCGGACCCGACGCTGAATGCAAAGGACACGACGGGCCGTTACGGCACAACTCTTGCGGGCAGTGCGCCCGATTATTACGTGGGGGGCGGGTTCGCGGCCTTGTTTACCGCCTCTACAGGGTTCTGAGAGGCATGTCCGGTCTGCCGTCCCGCCTGCTGCGTGATCAGCCCTCCGGAGCCTCTTCGGCGCAGCCGCCTGCGGTGGTGTCTGGCGGGGCGGCTGACTCCGGCGCACCCGGCCAGTTTGGCGTGCATGGCGTGCAGGAAAAGCGGGACTGGCCGCCGCTGACGGAGGCGGAAGTGGCGTCCGTGCTGGCGCATTATCCGGCCCTGCCGCCGGTTGCCGCGATCCTCTGGCACAGTATGCGGCCCTTTTCCGCCGCCGGGATTGTGCAGATGCAGGGGGCACTTCCAAAAACCGTTGTGGTCAAACGCCATCATGCGCAGTTGCGCAGCGTGGCGGCGCTGGAGGCCGAGCACGCCTTTATGCGGCATCTTGGCGCGCGGGGGCTCCCGGTCAGCACAGTGTTGCGCACTGGCGGCGCTGGCAACGGCGCGTCTGCGCTGACGCAGGGCCAGTGGACGTATGAGGTCTTTCTGCCTGCGCGGGGCGAGGATCTGTATCGGGAGACCATGTCCTGGCAGCCCTATCAATCTTTGGACCATGCGCGGGTGGCCGGGGCGGAACTGGCTCGGTTGCATAAGGCGGCGGAGGGGTTTGAGGCTCCGGCGCGGGGAGAGGCCTGCCCGCTGGTCTCCAGTATGGTGGCGGTCGGGCAGGAGGATTTTTTGCCCGCATTGCGTGCATGGGGCGTGCGGCAGCCGGGGCTGGCGCAGCAACTGGCTGGCAGGGCGTGGGAGCAGGATGTGCAGGCGGCGCTGGGCCCGTTTCATGCCGTCCTGCGTCCGCTGCTCGGCGCGGTTAAACCCTGCTGGGGGCACGGTGACTGGCATGGTTCCAACCTGCTCTGGGCGCCGGGGCCTGCCGCCGGGATACGCAGCGTTCTGGATTTTGGCATGGCGGACCGCACCTGCGCGGTGTTTGACCTTGCCGTGGCGCTGGAGCGTAGCGGGGTGATGTGGCTGGATCTGTCTGGCCCGGATGTGGTGGTGTATCCGCAGATACAGGCGCTGCTGGAGGGTTACCAGAACGTGCGGCCCCTGAGTGCGGCGGAACGCGCCCTGCTGGTGGCGTTTCTGCCGCTGGTGCATGTGGAGTTTGCGCTCTCGGAAGTGGCGTATTTTGGCACGTTGCTGAAGGATGCGGCCTCGGCGGAGGTTGCCTATACGGAGTATCTGCTGGGCCATGCCCGCTGGTTTGCCGGGGATGAAGGCCGTGCCCTGCTGGACTGGCTGCCTGCGGCGCTGGCCCGTGGTGCGGCTGCAGCATCATGAGCCTGACAGAACTGTTTGCGGTGCTGTTCAGTGCCGCGGGGGTGTGGCTCACGGGGCGCAGAGCCATGCTGTGCTGGCCCGTCATGCTGGTGGCGTCCGTGCTGTATGGCGTGGTGTTCTGGCAGGCGCATCTCTATGCGGATACAGGGTTGCAGGGCGTGTTTGCAGCGCTTTCCCTCTATGGCTGGTGGGGCTGGCTGCGGGGCGTGCGGGATGAGGGCGCGGTGCAGATTGTCCAGCCTGCGCGCGCCACGGTGCTGCGTGGCGTGGCGCTGAGCCTTGCCGCCGGGCTGCTGATGGGGGCAGCCCTGTTCCGCTGGACGGATGACCCCAACCCCGTGCTAGATGCGCTGCTGAGTGTGTTCAGCGTGCTCGGGCAAATCTGGATGGCCCGCCGCTATCTGGCCTGTTGGGTGGTCTGGGTGGCGGTGGATATCGTCTACACGGCGCTATTTGTGGTGCGTCACCTGTATCTGACCGCAGGCCTCTATGCCGCTTTTGTCGTGCTGGCCGTTATGGGGTGGACCCAGTGGCGGGCTGCGGCACGCAAGACCGGGGCTAATCCTGCCGGTTAATCGGCTGTCACCTGCTGGGGGCGTCATACTGAAATCCTGAAACACGACGGACCCTGCATGTTCAGGGAGAGAAGGAACCACACCGCCTTCTACAAAATTCTGGAAGCCTCGTTCCTTGTGTGCTTCGCGGCGAGTGCCCTGATTCTGCTTCACGCGCGAGGGTGCTGGCAGGGTGGCGCAGGGAGTGTGTTGTAAGGAAGCCGCAGAAATCCGGCATTCCAAGATAAGTTGCCTCTCCTACTTGACAATAATTCTCATTATCACGTAAGCGCCGCGTATCGGTAACGTATGTGTGGGCAGCAAGGTAGCTATGAGAATTTCGCGCTCTGTGACGGGTGTGCTCCCGGCGGTTTTACTGGCCGGGGCCTCCATATCTTCAGGTGCCGCGGCGGAAACGCTGCCTGTGGCGGAACGTCAGTCTGATACGGATAACACCGACAGTAAGGAGAAAGGGCGCAAGGCCAGCGCCCGGCCGGAGGTGGTGGTTGTTACGGCAACCGGGCGCTCCAGTGCCTCGGCCTCCACCAAAACCCGCACGCCTATTATCGAATCCCCTCAGACAATTTCCATTGTCAGCCGGGAAGAAATCGAACTGCGCGCGTCGCCCACCATTGCGGATGCCCTGTCCTACACCGCCGGGGTGCAGGCCGAACCGTCCGGGATTGATAGCCGCGTGGATGAAGTGTCCGTCCGTGGGTTTGGCGCGGGTGGGTTTTCTTCCAACAATAACTTTGTGGATGGGTTGCGTCTGCCGTCTGGCGGGCAATGGACGCGTACCTCGTTTGACCCGTTTGCGCTGGAACAGATTGAAGTGCTCAAAGGCCCGTCTGGCGCGCTGTATGGCCAGACGGCGCCGGGCGGGGTGGTCAACCTTGTCACCAAACGTCCGACGGCCAAAAGTGAGGGCGAGTTCTTTGTGCAAGGCTCCGGTTTTACCAACCTGAATAACGGGCAGGGTCAGGCCTCGGGCGATGTGTCCGGCAAACTGAATAAGAGTGGCACGGTCATGGGCCGCGTGGTGGCGCTGGCGCGGTATGGCGGCACGCAGGTCAACAGCGTGAACACCGGGCGCTATTACATCTCCCCCAGCCTGACATGGCAGCCGACGGTCAATACAAAATGGACGTTGCTGGCCCAGTATCAGCGTGATCAGGGTGGTTCCACCTTCCAGTTCCTGCCCGCCACCGGCACGCTGTATCCGTCACATGGCCGGTACATCAAAAACGATGCGAATATCGGTGAACCAGACTGGGATACGTTTGACCGCAATCAGGCGCTGATCGGCTCTTTTTTAGAGCACAAGTTCAGCAAATATCTGACGGTGCGCAACAACACGCGCTACACCTATCTGGATACGCTCTACCGCGCCACCGTGCTGTCGGGCGATACGCTGAGCAAATGTGCCCCGACCATCAAAGGCTGCGTTGCGGGTGAGACCGTGAACCGCCGCGCCGTGGAAGGGCGCGGGCGCTCACAGGGGGTCGCGACCGATACGCAGATTGAAGGCCATGTGATGACAGGCCCGGTGCGGCATCTGCTCCTTGCCGGGACAGACTATTTTTATACCGACTGGAATCATGACCGCGATCTGGTCAGTTCCTCTCTGGTTCTGCCGATGCTGAATATTTTTGACCCGCAGTCCCGCGGGGCGGCGGGGTATAGCCGGGCGCTTTCTCCGCAGGTTTATACCTCCACGGAAAGCCGCCAGAATGGCATCTATTTTCAGGATCAGCTTAAATTTGACCGTCTGCGCGTCACCATTGGCGGGCGGCAGGACTGGGCGCGGGATGATACGCTGAATATCCTGACGAAAAAGCGGTATGTAACAAAATCCAACGCCTTCACATGGCGCGCGGGCGGTGTGTATCTGTTTGATAACGGGCTGGCCCCGTATTTCAGTTACGCGCAGTCCTTCCAGCCGCAGGTGTCTGACCCGTCCAGCGCGCGGGATGGACTGCCCTTCAAACCCACCAAGGGTGACCAGTATGAAGCCGGGCTGCGCTACCAGTACGGCAAAAGCATTTACATCACCTTTGGTGGCTACCAGATCACCCAGACCAACATGACCACGCCGGACCCGGAAGGCACCATGTGCGGCACCGCCACCTGCCTTGTGCAGACGGGCAAAGGCCGGGTGCGCGGGCTGGAGCTGGAAGGGCGCGCAAACCTTGTGTGGGATACATCGGTTATCTTCACCGGCACCCGCAGCGATGCTAAAATTACGCGCTCGAATTATGCTGCACAGGTGGGCAATTATCTGCCACAGGCCCCTAAATGGATGGCGTCCCTGTTTGTGGACAAGCGTTTCCGTTCCGGCTTTTTGAGCGGGGTAGGGGCTGGCGGCGGTGTGCGCTATACAGGCCATAGCTATGGCGATACCGCCAATACGCTTTCCATCCCCGGCTATACGGTGTTTGACATGTTCCTGCGGTATGATTTTGGGGAGGCACGGCCCCAGTGGAAAGGTCTGACTTTCTCCATTAATATGCGCAACATCGCCAATAAACGCTTTGTCGCGACCTGTACGGCGGTTTCAGCCTGCTATTACGGGCAGGGGCGGAGTGTGATCGGTCGTCTGGAATATCGCTGGTGACTTCGTCTCTTTTCAGCATCATTCTCTGTGTTCTGGCCGTTCTGTGCAGCATGGCGGCGGGGGTGAGTGTTTATCTCACGGCCGCGCGCCAGGTGCTGCTGCGTCAGGCTCTGCCTGCAAAAACCGGGCTGGGTCTGGCAGCGGTATTTGCCGTGGCGGCCCTGTGGCTGTTCTGCCAGAATGTTGCGGTGGTAACGGCGGTTTTCGCGCTGGTGGTGGTGCTGATGACTGTCTGGTCTCTCCTGCCGCTCTGTGTGGCGCTGGCGCGACGGGGGGCAGAGACATCATGAGCCGGGACGGAAAGACCTTCAGCACGGATCAGTGGGTTTCTAAAGTTCTGGCGGCGGTTCTGCTGGGCGTGGTTCTGGTGTGTGGCCTGATGGGCGTTGTTGGGGTGCTGAGCCATACCGACGGCAGCCCGCGTTCCGCCTCCGGCCAGTATCTGATGTGGATGGCGGCACTTGTGTGGAGCATATTGCTCAGCGTGTGTTTTCTCTTCCGCTCCGGGCGTCAGGCATGGGGTGTTCTGGCTGTGGCCAGTGCTGTGGTGTGGGGCCTGTTTTTTGTGTTGCGGAGTGTGCTGGCATGAAACTGCGTGCGGATTTTGTGCAGCTTTACCGCGATGTTCATAGCTGGGTCGGGATTATTGCCGGGCTTTTTCTGTTTGTGGCGTTTTATGCCGGGGCTATCACCATGTTTGAGGAACCGCTGCAAAGCTGGGCCTCAGCCCCAGTCGCCCTCCCGCCGCCTGTCAGCCTTGAGCGCACACCTGAGCTTTTGCAGAAAGCTCTGGCCGCTCATCCGGAAGCCCGGACGGATTACACCATTGCCGTGACACCGGAGGACGCACAGCGGGGCCGCCTGACGTGGGACGGCAGCGGCGGTCAGGTGCACCATGCGCCAACGCAGGTGATGGCGGCGGGGCTGGATGCAGAGGGCAACCTTGTTGTGGTGCCCAAAACGCCTTCTGACGCCGCACGGTTTGTGGATGTTCTGCACCAGCAGGTCGGGCTGCCTTTGCCGCATACACCCGCCATGATTCTGATGGGCATTGTGGCGCTGCTTTATGCCATTGCCCTTGTGTCCGGTGTAATCGCCTATCTGCCAGCTCTGGTCAAAACGCTGTTTGCGGTGCGTCTGGGCCAGAGTGTGCGCAAACGCTGGCTGGATTTGCATAATCTGCTGGGGCTGTTTTCTCTGCCGTTCCATCTGGTTATGGCAGTTTCCTCAGTGGTGTTTGCGTTCCATGGCCAGATTTTTGCCCTTGAACATCTGTTATTTTCCGCCCCGGTGGCAGGGCAGCATGGTGGCATGCAGGGCGGCAGGCATGGTGGTGGCCCAGGCCCCGCCGACCACGGTCATGGTCCCGGTGGCGGGCGGGACGCACAGAGTGCGGCCTCAGTGACCAGTGCCGCGGGCGCATCCGCGCCTGTGGTGCCGGGTCTGCCGCATGTTCTGCCGCCTGTTCTGGCACCAACGGACATTCTGGCTCTTGTGACACGGCAGGCGCCGGGGTTTGTACCGGAAGTGCTGAATTATATGCAGCTTGGGCATGGGAAGGATGTTGTCCGGGTGTTCGGGTATGATGCGCGGTACCCCACGCGCGGCCCGACGGGTGGCTTTATGGTGCTGAATTCCCGCACCGGGGCGGTGCAGTCCGGCGAGTATATGCCGGGGCATCAGCCTGCAAAATTTGCGATCCTGACAAGCTTTTTTGCCCTACATTTTGGCAGTTTTGGCGGTACACCCGTGCGCTGGAGCTATGTGGTGCTGGGGCTGGCCGGGGCGTTTCTGTTCTATACGGGCAACCAGTTGTGGATTGTCAGCCGCAGGCGGCGGGAGCGGCAGAGCGGTGTGGTGGTGGAAACACGCGGCACCAGACTGCTGGCTGCGTTAACAACAGGCTGCACCACAGGCTGCGTGGCCGGTATTTCCGCCGTGTTCTGCACGGTGCCGGTGCTCCCGTTTGGGGGTACTTATGGCGCGGTTTCCGCTGTGTATTACAGCGTGTTCTGCCTGTTTGTGGGGGCGGCTTTCTGCCTGCCGGGCCAGCGCGGTATTCGGATTCTGCTGGGGGCTGCGGGGGGTGTTACGGCCTGCGTGCCGCTCATGCTCTGCCTGCACGGCGCGCATTTGCTGCGCACGCCGGAGGGGATGGGTGTCGCGGGGATGGCCGCGCTGCTGAGCGCCTTCCTGTTTGCCGGTGCGGTAAAGCATACGCGGGAAATCTAGAAAAACCCTTCGGCAGACCGGAGGGTTACGCCCCCTACGTGCTGCCCAGAGCAACCATGAAAAGCACAACAGCGATGACACCGGTGTTATACAGCGCATGACAGGCGGCGGTCGTCCAGAAGGGGCTGCCGCGCCGGGATTTTGTGGTCAGGTAATAGCAGGCAAAAAAGCAGACGGAACCGCTTAGCCCCACATCCAGCGCCACTGGCCAGTTGCGCTGCGGGGCAACGCCGCTGCCGCTGGTATGGTGGTCCAGAGTGAAGAGCAGGGTCGTCGTTACAAACGATAGCCCCCACACCCAGAGTCGGTTTTTGAGAAAATGCTGGAAAATCCGGTGCGGCAGAAAAAAGAAAATAAAAGTTTCCATGACCGGGGCGAGCAGTAACGCCGAAAAAATAAAAAACGGCAGAGAGGAGGGGTTGGGTGTGTTATCGGTTGCCCCGAAGACGGACAAAATCATCAGCCCCAGCGGGCAGATAACTGCCTGCGCCAGCAGACAGCGCAGGCAGTAAAACCAGTTGATGGAAAAGCGGCTTCCTGCCCGCTCAGGGTTGCCAGTTTGCGCGGGCGTGTTCGTCGGTGCTGGTGCTGGTGCTGGTGCTGGTGCTGGTGCTGGTGCTGGTGCTGGTGCTGGTGCTGGTGCTGGTGCTGGTGTCGGCGTGGTGTCTCCTGTGGTCTGGTCCGGGGTGGTCATGCGGGTGGTCTTATTTGGTCAGGAGAAAATGATGGTCCGGTGGCCGTTGAGCATCACACGTTGCTCTACATGCAGTTTGACGGCGCGGGCCAGCACCTGAGATTCCACGGAGCGCCCCGCCGCAACATAATCCTCTGCCGAGAGGCTGTGGGTAACGCGGGCGGTTTCCTGCTCAATAATCGGGCCTTCATCCAGATCCGGGGTGACGTAATGAGCGGTGGCGCCAATCAGTTTAACGCCGCGGGCATAAGCCTGATGGTACGGCCGTGCGCCCTTAAAAGACGGCAGGAAGGAATGGTGAATGTTGATGATGCGGCCATTCATCTCGGTAGAAAACGCATCGGATAGCACCTGCATATAGCGGGCCAGCACAATCAGATCGGCGCTGGTTTCCGCCACAAGCGCGCGCAGGCGGTCTTCCTGCTCCGCCTTGTTCTCCCGGTTTACTGGCCAGTAATAATAAGGGATGCCTGCCTGTGCGGCGGTGGTGGCGCTATCCTGATGGTTCGAGACAATGGCCACAATTTCGGCCCGCAGCCAGTTGACGCGCACCTGATACAGCAGGTTAAGCAGTGCGTGGTCAAACCGGGACACCATGATGATCAGGCGCGGTAGCACGGCTGCATCATGCAGGCGCATGGTCATGCTGAAGCGGGCAGCGACCGGGGCCAGACAGGTCTGGATTTCCGCAAGGCCGCCGGGCGCGGGCGCGGTAAAGGCCAGCCGCATGAAGAGCTGCCGGGCTGCCTGATCACTAAACTGGTGGGTTTCCAGAATGTCCGCGCCTTTTTCCGCCAGAACGGTGGAGACAGCGGCCACAATGCCCGGCTGATCAGGGCAGGAAAACGTCAGAATAAAATGCATGGCGCGTCGGCGGTCCTTGTAGCGGCAGCGCCACCGGAGGATGGCAGCGCGCGGGAGGGCACGGAGTGTGCCAAGGCCCGCGCCATCCGGCAACCGGCACCGGACGCGCCGCGCCATGCAGGCGGTGTGCCGGTGGTGTGGATGACTCGCCTCTTTTCCGAATCGCGAGACCTGCGGGACACGGAAAAGAGTCAATCATAAAAATGTAAAAAAAGCTCTTAGGCGCAGAAAACTGCGCTTTACAGGGGGGTGTGGTCCGGAAACCCCCTACGGTTTATCCACAGAAGCCGGGGAAAGACTGTGGGAAAACTCTGTGGATAGTTTTGTGCAATGCTGACAGACAATGCATTCTTGTCACGTTTCCCGGTTTGTTCTGTTCCTTCAGGCGGAACGCTCCCGCAGGTAGGCGGCCAGCACCACGGCCTCGTTCTGCTCGGTGTTTCTGGCCCCGAACAGCAACGTCATCGGGCCTTTGCGGGCCAGGGTTTCAAGCTGTTCCACACAGGCGGGGTTGGCGTCCAGTTCGGCCCGGTAGCGCTGGCAGAAGCCCTCCCAGCGGGCCGGGTCATGGCCGAACCACTCGCGCAACGCGGTAGAGGGCGCAATATCTTTCAACCACAGGTCGAGTGCGGCGCGCTCCTTGCTCACCCCGCGCGGCCACAGGCGGTCCACCAGAACGCGGGTGCCATCTGTGGGGGAGGGGGCATCATACACCCGGCGGACCTGAATGCCCGCACCATGCCGGGCAGCGGAAGGGAGATGTGCGTCAGAATGAGCAGACATTCAGAATATCCTTTACGGTTCAGATCGTCCTGTTTCAGGCCGCGTGCAGAGCGTCTTCCAGTGTGGTGGCGGAGCCGAACACTTCATGCCGCAGCCGGTCCGCCGGAACACCAGCCGCGCTCAGGCCGCTGATCATGTCCTGCATAAAGCTTTCCGGCCCGCAGATGTAGTAAAGTGCATCCGCCGGGGTGTTGGCGCGCACCCATTCCGGCGTAATGCGGCCTGTGTGAGCGGTGGTGCCGGTGGCGCTGAGGGACGCGGCCTCTTCCGCGCTGCCGTGCGTGTAGAAAATGTCAGCACTGACCACGCCTCTGGCGGACAGATCCCGCACCAGCGGGCCGAATGCTTCCGTCTGCGGGTTATGCGTGCCGTGGATGTACTGCAGGGGCGCACCCATCCCTGCCGGGCAGCCGAGCGACGCGGCAGCCACGGCTGCGGCACGGGTTTCCAGCATGGCGATAAACGGTGTCAGTCCCACGCCAGCACTCAGCAGCACAACCGGAGCGGACGGGTGGCCGGGTTGCGGAGCAGGCAGCGTGAAGGAACCAGCCGGGGCTGACACCTGCAATTCCGTGCCAGCCTGTGCGCTGTCATGCAGCCAGCCGGATACCAGCCCGTTGTCCGCCTTCCGGACGCTGATGCGATAGCTCTGGCCGTTGGGGGCGGAGGAAATGCTGTAATTGCGCCGCTGGTTGCCGTGGCCCGGCACCGTGACGGAAAAGCTGAGATACTGGCCCGGCTTATGCGCCATGACTGGCTTGCCGTCCGTTGGCACCAGATCATAGGAGGTCACGCAGGCGCCTTCCTGTGTGCGGCTGCGGATGGTGAAGGACCGCCAGCCTTCCCAGCCACCGGGAGCATCCGCATGCGCTTTGTAAATCTGGCTTTCCCGGCTGATCAGCACATCCGCCAGAAAACCGTAGGCTTTGGCCCATGCGTCCATGATGTCCGGCGTGGCGGCATCTCCCAGCACATGCGCAATGGCACCCAGCAGGGCGCGGCCTACATAGGGATAGTGTTCCGGCAGGATGTTCAGCCCGACATGCTTTTCGGCAATGCGTTCCACCATGCCGCCCAGCGCGCCAAGATTATCAATATTGCGGGCATAGGCCAGCACGGCCAGCGCCAGCGCTGTGGGCTGGGTGCCGTTTTTCTGGTGAGCACTGTTGAACAGGGCGCTGATGGCGGGGTCTGCCAGCAGGCGTTTGTACATTTCCGTGGTGATGGCCAGACCGTGTGCTTCCAGAGCGGGAACGCAGGCGGTGACGATGGCGCGGGTTTTGTCGTCGAGCGGGGTGGCCATGAACGGCTCCTGTTTAATAAGATGTATATTTCATACACCTTATAGAGCGCTGGCAAAAAACCTGTCAACTGGGGTACAGATGGCGGAATGCGCCTGACCCTGTACACAGATTACGCCCTGAGAACGCTCCTCTACCTTGGAGGCCACGCGGGCCGCCGTGTGTCCATTCGGGAGGTGGCGCAGGCTTATGGCATTTCAGAAAATCATCTGGTGAAGGTGATCCACCATCTGGGCCGGGGCGGCTTTGTGGATACGCTGCGCGGGCGGCATGGTGGCCTGATGCTCTCCCGCCCGCCGGAGCAGATTAACCTTGGGGATGTGGTGCGCCATACGGAAGATGATATGGCGCTGGTGGGCTGTATGGTCCCGCCCGGCAGGGAAGGCAGCCGCGCGGGGGAGCGGTGTGTTCTGGTCCCTGCCTGCACCCTGCGCGGCGTGCTGGGGGAGGCGCTGGGTGCGTTTATGGCGGTGCTGGATGGCCAGACGCTGGCCGATCTGCTGCGGCCTTTTGAGATAAAAACAGTGCAGGCCATTACGCCGGAGGGCGAAAAAAGGGTGCCAGAGAGCGCATCGGAGAGCGCACCAGACAGCGCGCCAGACTCCGCAAAAAAGGCGGACTGAAGGCCGGGAACCCGCGCGATCTGTCTCATGAGGCGCAGCCGGGTCTTTTAAAATGGAATGAACGGATTAAAACCCGGAACGCCTCCCCGGATTTGCGGGCGGCGCAAAAGAAGGGTTGTCCGTTTTCTCATGCTGCATTTCACGCCAGATTCTCCTGCGTCCCTCATCGCTTTGCTGCTCTGTGGGCTGCTGGTCTGCGTGTTTGAGTTTGTGAACGGCTTTCATGATACCGCTAATGCCGTGGCGACGGTCATTTACACGCGCTCACTCCGCGCGGGCACAGCGGTTGTTCTGTCTGGCGCCATGAATTTTCTGGGTGTGCTGATGGGCGGGCTGAGCGTGGCCTATGCCATGGTGGAGCTTTTGCCGCCAGACGTGCTCTCCCCGCCGGACGGCACGCCTGCGGTGCCCATGCTGCTCTCCCTGTTTGGCACGGCACTGGTCTGGAATGTGCTGACATGGCGGGCGGGTATCCCCAATTCCAGCTCTCATTGCGTCATTGGTGCCATTGTGGGGGTGGCGATTGGGGATGCGCTGGTGCATGCGCGCAGCCTGCGTGACGGCGTGGACTGGCATCAGGTCACTAAAGTTCTGGAGGCGCTGGCTGTTTCCCCGCTGCTGGGGCTGGTCGGGGCGGCGCTGTTTTATCTGGCATTGCGCGCGGTGGTGAAAGATCCGGCTTTGTATCAGCCCCCCAAAGGGCATGAACCCCCGCGTGGCTGGGTGCGCTGGCTGCTGGTGGCAACATGCAGCGGCGTCAGTTTCTCCCACGGGAATAATGATGGGCAGAAGAGTATTGGCCTGATCATGCTGGCAGTCGTCGGGCTGATGCCTGCGCTGTATGCGTTAAATCCGCAGGAGGCGCACCGGCTGCCACTCTCTGTGTCGCAGGCAACGCAGATTGAAAATCTGCTGAACCAGTATGACCATAATGGCCTTCGCGCGGATGCTCTGGCAGCAGCGGCGCGCCTGAAAGCGGACAGTGAAGCGGCTCAGGTCAGGGAGAAAAAACCTGCCGAAGCAGGCGATGCCGCGACGCAGGGAGCGTTACGGTACCGCGTGACGCAGCGTGCGGATGTGTTTGAAGTTCTGGCCGGGCTGAATCAGGTTGAGCATGGGGCTACAGCTCCGCGGGCAGAGCGTGCGCAGGCAAAGGCTCTGCGCCAGACCATTCAGCCAGTAGTGGAGTTTGCGCCCTGGTGGGTGCGGTTACTGAGTGCTTTATGCCTCAGCCTTGGCACCATGATTGGCTACAAACGCATTGTCCGCACGCTGGGTGAAAAAATCGGCCGCACCCATTTAACGCCCGCGCAGGGGGCATCCGCAGAACTGGTTGGTGCAGGCCTGATTTTAACGGCTGGCTACACCGGCCTGCCCGTTAGCACCACGCATATCATTACCGCAGGCATTGCGGGCAGTATGATTGGCGCAGGCAGCGGTGTGCAGGGCGGCATGGTGGGGCGCATTGCGCTGGCATGGTTTGCCACCCTTCCTGTGACAATCCTGATGGCGGCCGGCCTGTTTTATCTGTTGAGTGCGTGATCTCACATAAGGTTTTCAGGAGGATGGCCTGTTCATTTACTAAGCTGAACAGCGTTCCGTGATTGACAGGCCTTTGTAGAAAAGCAGGCTACACATACCATGTGGTTCCGGTCTGGAATCCGGGATGGAAGACTGTATCCTCCGGCTCATGGTACGCTGTCCGCGCATAAGTGGCCAGCGCGTGCTGAGTGGGACCGATGCTGTAATCCCTGAAGGCGTTCCGTTGGAGAGAGCTTAGGGAGCGTTTGCCCGACATAAAGTCTTCACAGAACAAAATGCTGATTTTATTAAACTATATCTTGCTCTTTTGAAGATTTAGTTTTGCACGGATGGTGTTGAATGTCTGCGCATGGATGCAGGTCTAGGCTCCTGCGCCTCTGACCCTTAAGCATCTTCTATGACGAATCTGATAAGAGTTATTAATTTGAATAATCTATTTATGCGTTGACCCTAACTATATCCACACATATATAGTCGACTCCAGGCAGAACAGAGCGCTCTGCCGGAGGGAGGATGCTATTCTCTGACAGAGCAAGGATTTTTTGAAAATTTTCCCTTCTGCTAGAAGTTGATCGGTCTGTTTTTGTCGGTCAGAGGGGCACTGGTAAGGCAGGTGGTTCTGCTTTGTCAGACGTATGCCGCATGCGCGGTTGCGTGTCCTTTTGCCTGATTTTCCATTGTTTACGAGGTAAAAATGGCGTACGCGACAACAAACCCCTACACAGGGGAAGTTCTTGCCACTTTCCCTGAAGCCACAGATCAAGAGGTGCAGACAGCACTTTCCAACGCTTATTCAGCGTTTGAGACATGGCGTGATACCCCGTTTGCAGAACGTGCACGCATCATGACGGCCGCTGGCGCCATTCTGCGCCGTGATGTGGACAAGTATGCCGCACTCGGCACGCTTGAAATGGGTAAAACGTTTGAAGAATCAAAGAAAGAAGTTATTCTTTCTGCAGAAATTTTTGAATATTACGCGAAATATGCAGAAGAACTGCTGAAGCCGGAAAACCTGCCGGTTGCAGACCCTGCTGAAGGAAAAGCCGTTCTGGTGCATGAACCGCTGGGTATCGTGTTTGCCATTGAACCGTGGAATTTTCCTTTTTATCAGGTTGTGCGGATTATCGCGCCGCAGCTTTCAGCCGGCAACGCTGTTCTGCTGAAACATGCGTCCAATCTGCCGCAATGTGCCGCGGCCTGTGAAGAGCTGATGAAGGAAGCCGGACTGCCGGCCGGACTGTTCCGCAATCTTTATGCGGCGCGGTCTCATACCGCTCTGATCCTGAATGACCCGCGCGTGTGTGGTGTTGCGCTGACCGGTTCTGAAGGTGCTGGCACAATTATTGCTGGCGTTGCAGGTAAAGCTTTGAAAAAAGCAACCATGGAACTGGGTGGCGCAGACGCTTTTATTGTTCTGGACGACGCAGACGTAGAAAAGGCCGTCAAATGGGCCGTTATCGGGCGCCACTGGAACGCCGGGCAGGTTTGCGTCTCCGCTAAACGTCTGATTGTGGCTGATGCGGTTTATGATCGCTTCCTCGAGCTTTACAAAAAAGGCGTTGCCGAACTGAAAGCGGGTGACCCGATGGACCCGGCCACGACGCTGGCGCCTCTGTGTTCTCAGGGTGCGGTGGACGATCTGCATAATCAGGTCACGGCCGCCATCAATCATGGTGCCAAGGTTGAAGTCATTGGGCCGGAAGTTCCCGGTAAAGGCGCTTTCTTCCGCCCGCTGCTGATGACCAATCTGCACGGTGATAATGAAGCACGGCATTGGGAATTCTTTGGCCCTGTAACACAGCTTTACCGCGCCAAAGATGAAGATGATGCTATCCGTATTGCCAATGATTCACCTTACGGTCTTGGCGGTGCGGTCTTCACCAAAGACGAGGCGCGGGGTGCCCGTGTGGCGGCTAAGATCCGCACGGGGATGGTGTTCATCAACCATCCGCTGGTGCCTAAGGCTGATCTGCCATTTGGTGGGATTGCCCGGTCCGGCTATGGCCGTGAACTGATCGGTCTGGGGATCAAGGAGTTTGTGAACCATAAACTGATCAACACGGTTGATATCGACGCACCGTTCTGATCAGGACTGCCAGCAGGTGTCTTACCGGACGTCTGCTGGCATTTCTTTTCGTGCCCATAAAATCTAAATAAACATTGAAATACATGTTGTTTATAGAATTTTACAGAAATTCTCCTGTCGCAAATTCCTAAAAACCGATCTTCTCCGGCTTACTCCCTGAAAGAGGCTTGTGAAACTGATGGCATCCAAATCTGAAATTCTGATCGTCGGTGGTGGTGTGGCAGGACTGGCCCTTGCAACCCGTTTGGGAAAAACGATTGGAAGACAGGGAAAAGCCCGTATCACCCTGATTGACAAGAGCTTCTCCCATGTATGGAAACCCATGCTGCATTGCTTTGCCGCAGGGACTGTCCTGAATGAGAATGATCGGATCAGTTTTATCTCACAAGCCAGCAGCCATCATTTTGAATTCTGGCCCGGAGAAGTAATTTCGGTAGACCGCACCAAGCGGGAAGTGGTTTTAAGCTCCCTTCATGCTTCAGATGGAACAAAGGTGCTGGAGAGCCGGACCCTGAAATATGACGCCATTATTCTTGCTGTCGGAAGTTGCGCAAACGATTTTGGAACGCCTGGTGTGGCTGAACATTGCCTCTTTATTGATAATCTGATTGAGGCCAATTCTTTCAATGAAAAATTCAGGATGGAAATCCTGAAATCCTTTGCCAATAGCTCAAAGCTTGATATCGCGATTGTTGGCGGGGGCGCAACCGGAACGCAGCTTGCGGCGGAACTCCATAAATCGCTTGAGATTGTTGACCCGCTGAGTTTGCACGCATTCGGGAAAGCCCCGCCAAAACTGAGTGTCACACTGTTGCAGTCTGGCCCGCGTATTCTGCCCGCTTTCCCTGAATCTGTTTCCATTGCGGCCCAGAAAGAGCTTGAGCGTCTGGGTGTGACGGTCCGCACATCTTCCCGTGTTGCTGCCGCCGATGCAACGGGCTTTGTGTTAAAAGATGGCTCCCATATTACAGCCACCCTGCGCGTCTGGGCGGCAGGGGTTAAAGCGCCAGACGTGACAAAAGCCTATGGAGGGCTTTCTCTGAACCGTTCTGGCCAGATTATGGTGAAACCTAATCTGAGTTCTGTTGATGATGACAGAATTTTTGCAATGGGAGATTGTTGCTTTATTGAGGAGGAGCCGTTACCCGCAACGGCACAGGTGGCCCGCCAGCAGGCCCGCCATCTTTCACAGCATCTCCCCGCTTGGCTGGAACATGGGACTGAGATTCCCTCCTGTATTTTCCACAATAAAGGGGCAATTGTTGCTCTGGGGAATTATAATGGATGGGCCGCTCTGCCCGGTGGCACAGTACTGGGCGGCGGCATCATGCATGGGCTTTCAGCGCGCCTTGGGCATATTATGCTCTATAGAAAGCATCAGATTGAACTGTTTGGCTATTTCCGGGGGATGGCTTCTATCCTTGCAGACTGGATAGAAGCCATTATCAGACCTCCGGTTCGGCTGGACTGAAATCTATAGAGAAGGTCAGGTTTAGGGTTCAGCCACTAGAAGTTTGAACCCACCGTCATCATGATAGCGAGAGGCGTTCCCAGAAAATAAGTGGGTGAGCCTGCTTTGACACTTGTTCCCCCGATCCCTTTGCTAACCTGTGAGGAATAAGAGGGGCTGGCAATCCCGCTCAGATATTTTAGGTTTGTTATATTCATGAAGTTCAACCTGATATAAGGGCTTTTAAGGAAGTGAATATCATTCGCCTGATAGCCCATCCCTAAATCGACTGTTTTATAAGCGGGCATTCCCTGATCATTCATAAAGGTTGAATATTGGGCATCAACCCATTTGAATGTAATATCCGTGAAAAATCCCTTCCGTTTATATTGCAGCCCGATATTGGCCATGAATTTGGGGCTGGCCACCATGATTTTACCTTTGGTCGGCAGGAAATCGCCCGAGACGGGGAAGTTATTGTCCATTGTTGCGTGCAGATATTGGGCATTCGCGTAAGCTGAAAGACCATAATAAGAGTGTGATGCAATTTCCACCGTCGCGCCCTTAATGGTTTCTCCCCCGACGGAGATTGCGCCGGAGGTCAGGGCGCCGTTCAGATAGAGTGATGTGGAAACCTGATGATTTTTAAGGTTCATGTTAAACAGGGTCGCATCGAAATTGAAAATCCCGTGGTAACGGAAGCCCAGTTCTTCACTCACAGCATATTCCGGTTTGACACTTTTCTGGCCGGACTGAGAAATACCACCCGTCGCTACGTTATAGATATTCGGATAGGTGGTGATGGGCACGGCCGGGCGTGAGTTTGTGCTGGCGTTAAAATAAAGCTGCACAGTTTTGGATACGTTGAATGTCAGGCCAATTCTGGGCATGGGGCGGCTGTAGGAGCTTGAAAAATTGCCCTGTGGCCCCGGAAGCCTGTTGTTGCCTGATACGTTGTACATCATGTCTTTAAAGCCTAAGCTGATTAAAAATCTGTCGTGGAACAGACTTAAATCATCGCTGACGTAAAACTGGTTGATCAGGGTGGAGAGAGAATAATCGCCCCCGGCAATGGTTCTGCCGCTTGTATCTTTCAGAACCCGGCCGATTGTATCCCCGCTGCTATCCAGAGGAGAAAGACTGTTGAGCGTGCTGATAGTCCAGTGATCAAGCCAGTAGCCAACCGTTACCTTGTTGTTTTTTCCGGCTTGAAGAGTGGTATAAAGGTTGATCCCTTCTGAATGCATGGTCTGGTCTGTATTGGAGCGTGCGGGGATTTTCCCGTTAATAATATTCAGGTCGTCCGTATTGACGGCTATTTTTTCCGTGCCTGTATAGGTTGAACGGGGGTCAATATTTGTCTGTCCGGGGGCGTTGGTCTGTTCCCACCGGAAATAGGGGACAACTTTCAGATCAAGGCCGGAGAGTTTCACATCATTGTTCAGAGAAACAAGAACGTCCTTGCTGGTATAAATATAGGACTTCCAGTAGTTTGTCGTCTTGCCGTTGATATAATCGCTGGCAAACGTGCCTTCAGAGAAATTGTTATCAACCGTGTTGGCAGTCTCAAAATTTTTCAGCGTATAGAGGTTTGTGCGTGCGACATCGCGCAGGGAGCTTGACACAAACAGGCTGCTATTTGCGATCGGGCTCCAGTCTTTTGTCATTTTAAAATCAAAATGGTGCTTTCTGTTCCGTCCGCTGCCGGTGTAATTATTGGCGGCAGCGTAAGAATAGGATGTAAAAAACTTGATGCCGCTGTTGCCCAGATAGCCGCTATCGGCACGCATAAAGACCCGTTGCGCCGCAAAGGAGCCAGCGCTGTAGTCCAGATGCGCCTCGCGCTTTGCGGCGGGCGTTCTGATTGTTGCATAAACTTCGCCGCCAACACCGGTCACAAGAGGGTCCTGAAGGCGGGAGGAACCGGGAATGAGGGTGATGCTGGAAAAGTTCTCGTTGTCGGCCCAGTCTTCAACATATGGGTTGTAGTAAGCCAGATTCGTGCCGGGCATGCCCTCAACCGACCACCCCATTTCTGTATGGTCAAGGCCGCGCACGGTCGTTTTGTCACGGATGGTCAGACCGTACGCATCGCTGCTGCCAAAATTGACGCCGGGCAGGTTGGCAATCATTTGCAGGGGGCTTGCCGCGGCAGGCTTTCGGGCAATGACGTCCGCATCAATCCCGCTGGCGGAATAGGGCGTTGTGCGCACATGCATCAGGCCACCCCCGGAAGCTTTTCTTGTAAGAACAAGAACCTCTTCTTTTTTGGTCGGCTTTGTGCTTTTGGGTTTGTTTAATGTTTCGGCCAGCGTGCTTTCAGGCAGAATGACCAGAAAAAACCCGAGGAAAATGGATCTGTGATAAGACGGGGAGCGGTACATTGTTTACTGTCCTGATGCTGCGGGTGTGGGTGTTTTATGGCGTCCTATTTTTGTGCAAATGAAACATCCAATCAGGGAGATAAAAAATGGAATTAGCAAAGACAGATGCCAGTTATGGTTTTTTGAGAGCAGCCACGCGGTGGCAATGGGCGTCAGCGCTGCGCCAATATTGCCTAAAAATGTGGTAAAGCCTGCAACCATTCCTTTTCCGGTCTGCATGTAATCATGCACGAGGGACCAGATTGAAACCTGACTAACACCGATGAAAAAAATTGAGGCACAGAGAAGAAGAACACTGAGTGTCAGACTGCCCATATAAGACGAAATGAGCAGTGCAAACCCGGCAAGGGGTAGGGAACATGCAGGGATAAGCCGCATATGGTTGCCGGAAAGCAGCGTTTTTGCGTGTCTGTTAATCAGGAGTCCGGAAAGAAGCACGGAAGAATACAGTGTCAGACCCGTGGCGGCATAAAGCCAGCCCATCTGACTGTAACTGACATGCAGATACTCCATGAGATAATGCGGCATGGAGAGAGAAAAGAAGAACTGCACAGAGGTTGTGCAAAAATAGAGTGTTGCCAGCAGCCAAAGCGGTTTTGCTGAGAGAATATCCCGATAATTTGTCTCGTTCTGCTGCACGGGTGCACTCTGCTGGTCCTGTGTTGCACGCAGCCACAGAAAGCTTATGACGATCCCGATGAGGGAGAAGCTATAGAACGGTGACGCCCAGCCGAACTTTGTCGTCAGGGTTGTGACAATCGGGCCGGAAACGCTGGAGCCGAGATACATGATGGAGAGCAGAAACGAACTGGCAAGCGACCGCTGCGCAGGAGGGAACCAGTCATTCACCAGCACGATGCTGCTTGCCCAGTCGGGGGCCTGAAAGGTGCCGAGCAGGCATCTAATACTAATTTGTTGAGGCTGTGACTCATGGGGTACCCATTGGTTTAAAAATGTGATTCACAGGATGCCATTGTTGAAGGAAGGTATCTCTGATGAGCAAGGCAGTCGCACTCCGCGAGGATTATGACGCAGCGAGGGTGCGCAGTCAGGCCCGAGGAAGCAGACATGCCGCCCAGTCCCGGCGCCTTCTGGCGCTTGCCGCGATTTATGACGGGGCGACACGTGGTGAAGCGGCCCGTCTTGCGGG